>JADJXL010000016.1:427500-523993 GCA_016715885.1 Polyangiaceae bacterium | reverse complement strand
CCGATCGCCTGGCTGCAGACCACGGTATCCTGCGCCTACCGCATCAATCTGATGGGCTGTATCCCTTGCTGCATCCGCAATTGCCTCCGCTCGTCGCAGCGTTCCCAGTGCCGGGACAAATGGAAGTATTGCTCCCGCTGCATCAAGCCCCACGTCTTCTGCCGCTGACCACGAGGGCTTTGCACCGAAGATAAAGGCACTTGCGCCTAGCGAGACGTAGTCGCCACCATAAGGAATCGGTGCACCTGCAGCACCCACACCAGTAGCCACAAGTTCAGCCCGATCGGCTGTATCACCCTGTTTCCACGCCGATTTAACAGCCTCAACGATCCCGACGTCCGAACTCGGCCGAAAGTCTCGTGCATCCCATATTTGCCCCTCAACCATGAAGAGAGGACTCTTCGGTCTTGGAGCACCGTCTGGGGTTTCATGACCCCTGATGCCCCTTATGTGCTCGACAGTCGTAACTCCGATGCGAATGGGTTCACTTCCCATACGAATGGGCACAATTCTATTGCCTTCTGTTTGTACATACCAACCAGCACCGTTCGAGCCGCTTTCCGCCCAATATTGATTTCCACCCCAAGTCTTCTCCAACCGCGAGACATACTTCTCTTCTTTGCTTGACCCTAGATACGTCGTTTTGACCTCGGTACCACTTGGGTCCATGAAGTAGACAGGATTGTCCCGCCCATACCGATAAAGATTCACCCCATCCACCATCCCGGCCGGATCCGCGCTCGTCCATCTCCCGAGCCAGCACGCGTAATACCGCGCCCCGTGGTAGTACAGCCCTGTTTCCTCGTCGCGCTCTTTCCCGGTGTATCGATATCGCTTCGCGGATACCTCGATGCTCCCATTTACCGCGCGGTATGCGCTCGTCCCGTACGGATGGTATTCCTCGTACGAAATAACGAGCCCATTCTCGTCCACTTCCAGCGTCGCCGATCCCAGGTGGTTGCTGCATTGGAACCGAGTCCGTGAAACCACCGTCAAGTTTGGCACGTCCGCATCGATTGTCTTCGTCTCGACCATCGCAATGCGGCGCGTGTCGTCCATGATGTGCAGCGTTTCGCGCTCCAAGACGAGGCCGTTTTCGTGACGCCGATACAGCTCGAATCCGCCGAGGTAAATCCGTTCCTCGGTAATTCCGTTATGCACCCACACCTTGCGCACGCGTTGCCCCGACGCGTCGTACGTGAAATACACATCGCCCGCGCCACTCTTGACGACGTGCGCCAATTGATCCTTGAAATCCCATTCCATCGTCGGCAGGTGCGACATGTGCCGCATGTTCCCATGGTCGTCCGGGTCGTACGTGTCGCTGTACGGATCCGCTCCCGCGCCCGACAAACTCATCGCTTGCAAGCGATTGCTCGAAGTCGCCGTCGTATACTGCCGCGTCCAATTCGCCGCTGAATTCAGCGTGGCATGGACCATTTCTACAAAATTACCCACGGCATCGTACGAATACGTTTCCGTATAATTGCGCATCGCTTGCGGATCGTTTGGATTCGGCGCATTCACCAGCGAAAAACCATACACATCATGGTCGACGCTTGCATTTTGCCCCGCATGCTCACGCCCGGTCGCGCTAATCAAGCGGTATATCGCATCATATTCGTACTTCCAAATCGGCTCGATGAGCTCACCGTTGTGGTAAAACGAATTCTGCGCCAGGTCCGCCATTTCGACAATGTTGCCCACCGCATCGTAGAAGTAGCGCAGGTCCTGCAAGATGACCGAATCCGAGGTTCGCGTCGTTTTGATGCGTTTTACCCGGAACGTGAGCTCATCGTATTCGTATTCGGTGACGACGCCGGCCCCTTGGGTCACGTCCCCATACGCTATGCGCTCGCGCTGGCCTTTTGCGTCATAATCGATATCGTCAACAAAAACGGTCGCATTCTGCGCACCGCGAATCTTTGCTTCGACCCTTTCGAGCAGCCCTGCTTCATTGTACGTGGGCGTAACGATGCTTTGATCCGGCGTTTTCATGCTCGTCGGCCGATTCAGCGCATCGTAGGTCGTTTCCTGGACAAACGTTTCCGCCTCGAGCGGCACCGCTTGCGACCAATCGAGCTGCCCGCTGAAAGCCGCTGCGAGCTGCCGGTGTGCCTCCAGCAAATTCCCCTTGAAGTCGTATTCGACGTTCGTTACGGCGCCCGCGCCGTCCTTGATTCGGTACACCTTGCCGCGCAGGTTCGCGACTTCAGGATTCGGCTGGCTCTCGCCGTAGATCGTTTGTTCTGCAAGCTTTTCGGGAGGTGGCTCGGGTGGCGGAGGCTCTTGCGGATCCGGCTCTTCGAGCACCCACAATTCGGTTCGCCGATGCAGCACGTCATACACCGACGTCACGATATGCCGGCGACTGTCCCACCCTCGAATGGGATTGCCCACGGCATTCATCAGCGTCCACCGCTCGCCCGCATCGCAGGACTTCGTGTACAACGTTCTTCCGAGCAGGTCAAACTTGTTTTGAGCCGCAACGTTCCCTCGCGCATCGACGGTTTGTACGGGGTTCCCCTCGATGTCCAGCTCCGCGGTCGTCGCGTACTCGGCACCGGGACCGTTGTTTTCGATGCCGATGGCAGGCCGGCCCAGCGTATCGAAATGCACGATCCCCGGCGTTCCCGCGTGCGCTTGCGTCAATGTCGCGGCGCGTTGATCCTGCGCCGAAGGCGTCGGCGTCGCCGTCGATTGCCGTGCCGCATGCCACGCATTGCCCGCGTCGAGCACCGTGTCGTTGCCGTCCCACGTTGATTGTTTCCACGACGTGAGTTCCACGCGCGAAACCGATCCATCCGGCATTTCCGTGCGAATGAGTCGCCCGAGCGGGTCGTACCGCAGAATGGGCGTCACGCCCCACTGCACCAAATCGTCCTCATCCTCATATTCATGCGTGGACGAGAAAAACGGCTCGTATTGCTTGATTGGATTACCCTTGTTGTCCAATACGACGCGCCCCGTACCCACCCACCGCGGCGACGCGTTTTCCAATACGAGGTTCCCCTCGAGGTCTTTTTCCAGCTCGCCCGTTATTTCGTCCCGCACCGGTGCAAGCCCCGGTTCGGCCTGCACCTTTTTCATCAATTCGCCGCCCAGGCCATCCAAATACGTATAGCTATGCTGCCAAGGCGATCCCTCGTCACCGTGCTCTTCGCGCACCGCGCTATGCACCATGTTCGGTTTGCCATCGTTTTGCCAGCGGTCCAAATCGTATTCGAATGTCGTCGTCGGGTCTTCCAGCGTATCTCCATCGGAGCCACCCACCTTGCCCATGACCGCCGTCGCAATGACCATCCCCAATTCGTCGACCTTCACGGCGCTGCGATTGCCATTCGGATCCGTCACCAGGACCGGCCCGAGCACCCGGTAGTCGTTTTCAACGGTCACGATGTTGCCCAACGCATCTTCGACCGCATTCACCAGCAAGCAATGCGTGTCGTACGTGATCGTCGTCGGCGTACCGAAAACATCCCGTACCTCGACGGCGAGGTAAAACTTCGCCGGATCAAAAATCTCCCGCCCTGTGGGTAGCCAATACAAACCGTTTTCTTCGATGTATCCCGCTTCGTTCGACGTCACGAGCGCAGTGATCGTTGCCAGGGGTATTGGAGGCGTTCGACCCGCAAACGCATCTGCCAACAGGCCCGGCGTAAAAACAAGCGCATACGTTTCGTAGGGCAATGACAACGCATCAATCTCACCAAACGGGAGCGCGGTCGGGTTGGGCCCGCCAACCGTCAAGCTATCGTAATATCGTTGCTTCACGTGCTCGACGAGCCGTTTTTGCAACGTGTTTGCCGTCGGCGCTACCTCATACGAAATCACCGTAGCCGCATTCACGGCCGCTTCCACCGCGGCAAACGATAACAGCGTGCTCTGCGTCGTGGGTAGCCCCGTCAATTCGTACGTTCGCGTTTCAATGGGCATACCAATGCGATACCAATCCGCTTGCGCGGGCTCATTCTTGATCACCGTTTCCGTGACCGTCGCGAGCAAACCTTGCGGCAGATCCGCGGGCGATACCGGAATATTGCGTCGCGCATACGCAATCGACGCCGATTTCGTTACCTGCCCATACGGGTCCACCGCGAGCGCCAGCGTATGCACGACGCGCGGGTCGCTCGCATTGCGCTCGTAATGCACGTCCACGCTCTCGTGCACGTACGCGAAGAACGAGCCGTACCGATTCGGCTTCGACGGCTGCACCGGCAGAATGGCTGGACAAACTTCCGTCACCTTGTACGGATGCGCTTCCAAGGCCGACCCATCCAGCGCATACACCTCTTGCCGAAGCATCTGCCCCTTCAGCGCTCGACAAGCTTCTCGAATGTCTTTGACCGACAAACCTGACGGGACGAACCCATCAGGCAACTCCGACGCTGCCGCATCACCCGCGTAATACTCCTTCGCAAACTGCTTTGTTATGCGCGCCTTGTCCAGAAATGCGCCCGTATGAAACCATGTTTTCGTCAGCACCGGCGGAATGTGAAACTCTTCATCGGCAGGCGGAGCATCCGCGAATAAACCCTTGCCACGGTCAGCGGAAAACGACTCCGCATCGAATTGCTCGACCAGGCCAAACCCGCGGAACTCCCGCTCTGGCGCATCGTAATAGCCGTGGTGATATTTGTACGTGCTGACGAATCGCACTTTGCGCACGGCGTCGTACGTTTCGGTCCGAGCGAGCACGTGCACCGGGAAGGACAAACGGGTCACCCATTTCTTGCCCGCTTTCAGATCGTCCAGGTAAAACCTCGTCGGTGCCTAGGAAAATTAGCCTCGAAATTCCGGCATTGACGCGTCGACAGCGCCCTGCGTCATCTGCGGGGATTTGTGTTCTCGCATGCATCCAGACACGGGGCTTCTTCGCGGGGTGCTTTTCCGTGTTCGTTCGCGTTGATTTTTCTTGACCCGCAGACACTCGTGTGCATCGGCGCTGGCAAATACGAGCGCAATCTCACGCAAGATGCGTCCGCGGTATCACGCGTGACGCGCCTTCGGAAACGGTAACGAGAGCTGCCCGAGCGGTGCTCTGCTGCGCCTCGGTGGCCCTCGCGCAGACAAACCCGCCCGGGCCAAACCTTCACGAATGGCGTCGGCGGTCAGCGCAACTTCGCGCCATTTCATTCGACCTGCGCACTTTGGGCAAACGTTGACGTCGATAGCGAAAACGTGCCTGAGCAACCATGCCCAAGGCTTGCGGCGAGCATGCTTCACGTCGACTTCGGGCTCGTCGAAGAGCTTGCCAAAGAGCGGAAGCTGCACCGAGTTTGGCACGGTATTCTCCTGCAGCGAGACATACGGCTTCGCCGATGCAACAACTTGCTCGCGTAATGCCGAATTCGGCGCCAAGACTCCATGGAACCGGATCATATGAAATCGCGGCGGTGGGACCATGGCACATATCCGCGCCATCAATCCGTACGGATCGAGCGTCACGTAACGCGTGCCATCCTTCCACGCCTTCTTCAATTCATAACGCAATTCATCCCCATCACCTGTTTCAGTCAATCGCTCCGTCGCTATCGGCGGCCTCGCCAAGTATCGGCATATTCGCTCCACACGCTTGCGATCCCGACCATCGATTGCGTCACCCGCATACACATTGAAGCCATCCACGATGACCGCACATGCACCTTTGCCAACGCGCGGACCATCCACGACCTGCTTCTTTGGAGCTCGCGCTGCTACGTCATAACATGCCCCAAGCGCCGGTTCGATTTCGCTCCCCTCCTCGCCACTCGATTCACTATCCGAAGTTCGTCCTCTTTTCTCCAAAATCGCCTTCACCTTTTTCGCCGTCCGCGCGGCAACCTCGTACACCTCGTCTTCGGTCGGACGAGGCAAACGGAAAAAATCGCAACCCTTCGCCGTTGTCGCCTTTCACATACACACCATCGAGCACCAACGTGAAAATGGACATTCAGCCGCAATGCCGAGTCGAATCGCTGAATCACGGTCACCGTGCCCGTATACGCTTGCTCCACACTCGACAAATCCAATACACGTTTCGCTCGCCAGCGATAACTGCGCTGCAATTCCCGAATAAACATGTCCAGGACCAATGCACATATTTCCCGGTCGTACCCCGCTCGAACGCGTAATTCCCACGGAAGCGTCAGCACCCATTGCCGTATTTGCACTCTGGGAATCACGCGCTCCGTCAACCAGACCGCCGTGTCACTCATTCGCCGTCCCAAACACGACGGGCAAAACCCGCGATACTTACACGAAAATGCCACGAGCCTATCGAATCCACATGACTCACAAATCGCCCGAATGAATCCGTATTCCAGAATGCCACAACGCAAATACCCTTCGACCTCATTCACGACAAACTTCGGCAAACTCCCGAATTCCTCCACACGCTCGCGAAATGGCGACCAATACTCCTTCACCACTCGATAGAGGACTGTTTCCTCGGGCCGGTGTCGCTCGTACCGGTATTTCTCTGCGTGTTCGGCATGTGCAAACTCGAGCATGCCCGCGCGTTGTGCGCGAAACATGCCAATTTTTTCCTCACGTTTTCCCGATGGTTTTACATAGCGCTACCTGGCGGCCGCCATGGCGGGACCTGGCGGCCGCCACCCCGCCGCCAACTGAAGCCTTGCGTCGACCCGCGACCGTCAACCGCTCAACTCAAAAACTCCAAAATGATGCCCCTCGAATACTTCGGCACGACCAGCTTGAACTGCCGTGCCGTCACGCGTATCCTGCCCCGACGCACATGCACACAGTACTCGTTCGCGTTTAGATACATAGCCAATTTGCAGTCGCGCAGGTCCTTCTTACGCATGACGTGGTGCACCCGCGCTGCCTTTGGGTCATAGACCTTGGGGTCTATGGGTGGCTCATTGAGAAACTCGGGCTCGGTGCAAATCTCTGGACAGCCCTTCTTGCAAGGATACCTGAAGCCCGCAAGATCGGAGCGAAGCTCGACATCGATGAGCGGCGTCTCCAGCAGCGCGTCCCCGAGTTTGATGTAGATCCTGTTCGCCCCATCATGTCGAGGCCTGTGCTTCGCACGCCACCCTTTCCTCCAGATCCCACGCTCAATGCTCGTTATGGGACCGCGTGATTGAATGGCACATGGCCGCCTGCGCCCTCGCAGTGGCCCTCGCGCCGCCCGCGCTGGCCTCCTGCGCCCCCGCAGCAGCCCTCGAGCATCGCCCGAACCGCACCTGCGAGCGCGCAGGGCAAGCCCCCGCACGCACGATCAGCGACTGCGCACGCGCAATTGCCCTGTCGCGTGACCCGAACGACACCCGCGAGCGCACAGTTGCCGATTTCTTCGAAGGGATCGCATACTGGGCACGGTTCTTGCTGTGCCCAGACGCCAGCTACGCCACCTGCTCCGCCGCTTCGGCGCCAGGTTCTTCGGTGATCGGCACATTGGCCTTGCGCCGAGCGGCATACGCCGGGTCGCGCGCCAATACGTATTGGCTCAAGTCGTTTTCTTTGCCTTCGTCGACGAGCACTCCTTCGATGATGCGCGCATAAGCACGCGCCGCCTTGTCGAATGCCACGCGCGCTGCGCGGAGTGCATTCGTCGCCGCTGCGTCTTCGTCGACTTCGCGATTGAGCGCCTGCGCTGCATTCACCGCAGCCGCATGCGCCTTGCTCATGTCGTCGGCGAATTGAAGCGGCTGGAGGTCCGGCTCTTTTGCCAGCGCTTCGGCCAATGATGACGCTTCGCGGCTCAACCGGTCGCTGCTGACGTCTCCGGCCCGTCGATTCTATTCACCCACACCTGTTTTCCATCGAATACCATGGCGTATTCATGCACGGGTGACGCCCCTGCGGCGATCAATTCGGCCGCATATTTGCGCTCACGCAATTGTTTCGTGGCCTTTTCGAGCGCCACTTCGGGGGTTTCCCTGCCGAGCGGCACTTTGAATTCCATGACGACGCCCGGTTGTCCGACTGTTTTCGGCCGCATGTACACATCCGCTCGACCTCGCCCGGATTCTCGATTGGACCGGACTTCGTATCGCGCCTCCATGTGCACGAGCATCCCCAGCATGAATCCGTGATACAACTTTTCCGGTGCCCGACCTGCTCCATCCTGATACGACATGGCCGTCAAAAGTATTTGTTCGAGGAGCTCTTGGACCTGGGCCGCGTCACCGGCGAGCAGCGCTTGCACGACGTCATTGGTCATGTACCAATCCGGGTCGACTCTGGTGAGCCAATTTTCGAACATCGTGCGATAGACCGAGCGTATTTCGATATTTGGAATGGCGAGTTTGCCGGTGGTCGTGCCCATGTGCATGGTGAACTCGACGACCTTCAGGTAGCCCGAAAAGAGCAAAAAATTCCAGAGCGCTTCGGATCGTTTGTCGATGTCGCGCAAGACGATGTTGTCATCGATGCGGATTTCGATGGTTTCGCCATTCAAGAGCGCGTACGACTTTTCGGACAACCCCAAACCTTGCTTGGCAGCGAGGTGTTCGATGAGGTCGCTGGAACCGGTGTTGACCCAATAGGGCTGAAGCGTACCTTGCTCGATGTAGCTTAGAATCGACCACGGGTTGTAGATGACGTGGCCGCCAAAGATGTATCCATTGTACCACGCGCGTACTTCTGCGACATGTGCAGGTTCGACGATGGCAGCCACTTCGTCTTCCGTGAATCCGAACGACGTGGCGTATTGCGAGCTCATAATGGAATGTACGCGGATGTTGTTGAGCCCGGAGAACATATTATCCCTCAATACATACAGAATGCCCGTGAGCACGCCTTTGAAGAGCGCCACGTTATCCTTGAGCGCCGCCGACAAGAGATTGCGTATGAAGGGCACGATCTCGTCAAAGTAACCGTGCGTGTAGCCCGCTTGAATAGGCGTGTCGTATTCGTCGATGAGAATAAGGACGTATGTTTTGTATTGTTGATATAGAATATGCGACAACCACTCGAGCGAAAAAAGCAATTCGGAGTTACTCACTTCGCCGCTAAGCACGTGCTGGAATTGACGTGCACGGTAAGGATCGAGCTTGTTCTGATCGAGCAGATGACGATGCGCTCGAAATGCTTCGATAATCTGATCACGAATCCCTACGATCGCCCCTTCAAACGTTGCGGCATAGACATCCTTGAACGTCACGGATATCGTCGGATACTTTTGGAAATGCGCCATGGCCTTGGGGTCGCGTGTGACTGCCAGGCCCTCGAACAAATGCGACAAGTCCTCGTCCGTCTTTCGTAGGAAATAGCCGAGCATCGACAGGTTGATGGTCTTGCCGAACCGCCTAGGGCGAGAAAAGAGCAGCCCCGAGCTCATGTCGTCGAGTATTTCACTGATGAAGCTGCTCTTGTCGACGTAGCCAGCCCCGCTTTCGCGCACCTTGCGAAAGTCGCTCTCTCCAATGGCAGGACGAAACTTCACGGTGATGCCTCCGAACCGTACGCACTCTTGACCAGTGAGGACGCGAAGTCAAGCAAGCGGACCAGACGCGTCCAATGCATTCTCGATCGCCGAACCGCCGGCAATGCACCGAGGACCAATGCGGCAAACCCGAGGCCCGCAAAAAGCCACACTCCGCGCGGCTGACCGAAGAACACCTTGTCGTTCGAGCTCGACATGGCGCACATCCTTTGCGCTCGGAAAGAAAAACGCCAGAAGAATTGCGTTCGTCCGGGTTGCGACAGGAATTATTTGCCAGCGTATTTCTCGTTCCGATTACGCACGCCGGCCGCAAGCATCGTAATGGTTTGCTCGACACGCCGCGCGCGCGTCTCCGGCCGCTTCGCGTCCTCAATCCAAAGCACATACTCTTTGATGTGCGACGACGCGAGCGTCTTCCACGTGGCCGTCGCAGCGTCGTTCGTGCCGAGCGCCACCACCAAATCGGCCGGCGGAATGACCCGTTTTTGGGGCGCCGCCTTTTTCGCTGCTCCCGGAGCGATAGCCGATCCTTGTTTTCGTTCGACGGTGGATTCCTGCTTGAATCGAAGAGCCGACCACGTTTCATCGATGGCCGCTTGAGAGACCGGGCCAAACCCAGCGTCTTGGACGACATTCCAACCGACGTCACGCGTCATGTCGGTCTTGATGCCCGAAGTCTTCTTGGGGTAACAAATCCATAAGACGGATTCGTCGCCGAGCGCCGCAGTGGCACGCGGCAAACCTTTTTCGAGCGCTTTGGAATCGGCGACGAAGAGCATCACGACGTCGAATGTTCCGGTCGCGCGCGTCGACAAAATTGCCTTGTCCGGCAGCGGATCGAGCAGCGATGGGAACGAATCGGGGGCGCCGAGGGTCAATACGCGCGCTCCCGGCAGGATGCGAAGCTTCTTGGAGATATCGGTCATGCCAAACTTTACCAAATCGGCACGACAAACACACTACACTTGCGGCTTCTTCAGCATTTTGAGCGATACGCGGCGAATTTGTTCGTCGAGCACGGGGTTGGTGGGCTGAAGCTCACGCGCACGCTCGAAAAGATGCCGCGCACGCCCAGGCTTCTCGGCCTCGTCCTCCCAACGCGCCGCAAATTCGATCATGCGCTCGAATCGGACGGTGGTGCTGTCGATGGTGGCAAGAAGACGCTCTTCGGCGCTCATGACGCCGCGCCAATCCTTCTCCTTCGAGCAAAGGACGATGAGCGCTTCGAGCGCAGGGACATGACCGGGTCGCAATGCAAGGGCCTTTTCGTAATCGCTGATGGCATCCTCGGGCGTGCCGCTCTGCGCCCGCAATTCGCCAATGCGCGTGTACATCTCGGCGCGTAGGTTTGGCTCGCCAGACGGGCCAAGCAATGCAAGGGCTTTGCGAAATAGCGCAATCGCACCGGACATGTCGCCTTGGGACGCGAGCAGCTCGCCTTCGACGGTGTAGCGCGCAAGCGGCGAGATTTCGCGCGTGAGGCGCGAGCTTGGCGCCATGCTCGATGGCGCGACGCTCGATGGCACGCCGCTCATGGGCACGCCACTCACCGGGCCACTCGGAGGCACGCTGTTGCCCGACGAGAAAGCCACGGGCGTGCGCGTAGGCGGCGGAAACGACGAAGAGCTTGGCGGATACATGGATGCGCTCGGCGGCGGAAGTGACGCACCTGGCGGCGCATCGAGCGGGCGACCGAGGAGCAGCACCGGATCGACGGTGGCCCATTCGTCATCGGAATCCGGGCCATCGTCGCCGGGCAAATGCGCCATGCTGATGGATGGAACCGAAGGCGCTGGAAGGGGAATGAACGCGCGGCGCTTCGACGATTCGGGATGCGGGCCGGGCATATCTTCCGAGCTCGAAAGAAGTGCAACCGCCGGGTGCACCGACGAACGGGCATCCGAAGCGAACGGAGGAGGTATCGCGGATGGGTCGCGTCTTCCCTTCGCGAGCGGAAGGAGCTCGAACGTCACGCGAGCACGCGAGTGATGCAAATACGCGACGTCGCCATGAAGCCGCCGGTGCACTCGGTCGAATACCGAGCGCATGGTCAACCCTTGATTTCGATCGACCGCATCCATCTCGCCGATGAGCGCATCGACGAACGGCGAGCTCTCCGCGCCACTGACTTCTTCGGACCTGAGTGACACCACGAGCTCGATATCGCTCGCGGCAAAGTCGATCGCGGCTTCGGCGGCGCGCACGAGCGTCTGAATGCGCGTCGGATCGACATCGAGTCGAGCATCGACGAGGTCGAGGACGATGAGCTTCCAACCAGGAGCCGCATCGCGCAGTGACGCCGCGACGTCGGCGAGCGCATCACCAACGTTGGCTTCTTCCGGATCGAGGCACAAGTAGAGCTCGCCTTCACGGGAGAGCAGCGTTCGAGCCGCGATGTAGAGCATGACGGCATCGCGAGGGCCACACGAACGCCTGGTGAGCACATCGATGACTTGCTCGGCCAAGTCTTCATCAGGGTCGGCGAACACGACGTCGAACCCGGCATCCTCGCGCGCAAAACGGTTGCGCAGATCGAGTCCACCAACCGCGAGAGGCGGAACGCTCCCGGTGGCAGAAAGCCCTGGCGTCGCGGTGATCAAGATTCGCATCAAGCCCGTGTCCTCGAAGTTCGTTTGTCGGTCGGCACCAATTTTACCAGGGATCGGTTCGCATCATTGCCTATAAAGGACGGCTCGTCCGAGCGCGACATCAAAATGCGCACATCGAAGGGCGCAGCATCGAGAGAGAGCATTTTTGGAGCGAAGCTCTGTATGATGCACGAGGTGAGCCAAGCCGCCGAGATATTCGTTTGCAGCGAGCCGTCGGATCGGGCGCTGCGTGACGATCTCTGCGCTCGCATCGCGCCGCTCGTCGAAGCAGGGCTCGTGCGCGAGTTTCCGTCCGAGCCCGCAGATGGTTTACCTACTGCACGAGTGACTTCCGCAGACGTCGTCGTCGCGCTCGTGAGCCCCGAAGCGCTCGCGCCAGGATCGACGGTGAACACCGTGATCACCGAAGCGCTCGCGATGGAACGTCAGCAACGGACGGTGCTCATTCCGGTGCGCGCAAGGGCATGCTCGCTGGATGCCGGACCTCTCGAGGATCGAGTGGTGTACCCACGTGACGCGAGCGCGCTCGATTCGGAGTCTCAGCGTGAATATGCGTTCCGCGACGCGATCGCCGGTGTCCTCACGGGCATTACGCTCTGTCATGTGACGGTGGGCGATCTGCTTTTGCAGAACGAACGGGAAACCGCCGCGGCGAGCGCATTTCGTCATGCGCTGTCGATCGCCGAGAGGCTTTCGTCGGACTTCCCGGACGACGTCGATCATCTGACGCTGCTTTCACTCGTGCGTGATCGGCTTGGCGAAGCGCTGCTTGCCATGGGGGATGGACCAGGCGCGCTGGCGGCATTCCAATCGGCAAAAGCCGCGCATGAGCGGCTCGTGACGGCAGCGGTGGATCGCGCTTCGCGGCGCCGGCTTTTGGCTCGATGTGTGGAGAGCATCGGGGACGTGCTGCGCGCGATGGGCGACAAACCTTTGGCGCTCAAAACATTTCAAGACTGTTTGTCTTTACGAAAAGAGCTTGCGAACGAGACGGGAGACGTGACTTCTCGGCGCGAGGTTGCATCGACGTACGTTCGTATCGGCCATGTATTGCGGGCGCTTGGAGATTCGACGGGAGCGCTCGCGGCGTTCCGCGATGGGATGGCGCTCGCGGACGCGCTCGCTCGAGAGGCGGGTGCGGCGAGTTCCTCGGCGCTCGTGACGCAGGCGGAAGTGGCGGTGTTTCAGGCGGAGCGTGCGCTGTTTTGTTTTCGTACGGCGAGTGTTTTGGCGGAGGGTGGCCAAGACGAACGAGACGAAGCGCGCGGGCTTTTGCTGCAAGCGATCGGCATGTATCACGACCTCGAAACACGCGGCGTGCTGCCGGAATCACACAAGATTTGGCCACCCGCGGCGGAAGCGATGCTCAATACGCTCGACGTGTCTTGACAGCACTCGAGCATGGCGCTCTCTTGGGTCGATGAAACGCGGGCGATTCGAGAACAAAGTCGTTCTCGTGACGGGCGCTGGAAGTGGCATTGGTCGCGCGACGGCGCTGGCGTTTGCTCGTGAAGGTGCAGACGCGGTTCTTTCGGACATCAACGAAGCTGGTCTCGAAGAGACGTCGAGCAGAGTTCGTGAGCTTGGGCGGCGGGCGTTTTCGCGCAAGGTGGACGTCGCGAATGCCGAAGCGATGGAAGGGTTCGCGGAGGAAGTGCATCGCGAACATGGCGCTGTCGACGTTCTGGTGAACAACGCCGGTGTTGCCGTGTCGGGTGGTTTGACCGAGACGACGCTCGACGACTGGAAGTGGATCATGGGAATCAACGTGATGGGAGTCGTTCACGGCTGTCATTACTTTGTGCCCAAAATGGTTGAACGTGGTCGAGGAGGGCACGTGGTGAACATCGCGTCGCTCGCGGGGCTCATGGGGACGCGGATGCTCGTGGCGTACTGCACGACGAAGTTTGCCGTCGTGGGTTTTTCCGAGGCGTTACGGGACGATCTTCACGAGCATGGCATTGGCGTGACGGCGATCTGTCCGTCGTTCATCAAGACGAACATCAACAACGCTGGGCGTCACCGGGGCCGCATGGCGGAAGCGTCGACGCGTAACATGGGCGAGAAATTGATGGATCGTGCTCCGTCGCCGGATCTCGTGGCCGATCGCATCATGCATGCGGTGGAGAAAAACATCGGCACGTTGCCCGTGACGCGCGAGGCGTGGGTGGTGCATACGCTGAAGCGGATTTCTCCGAGCGCGGTCGAACTGATGAAGCAGGCGGCCGAGAAGTACCGACGCTCCCAGCAGTAACTTGGCACGCCGCGTGTAACGGCAGCCTGGGTGCGGACGGACGATCGCTCGATGCGCAGCCGACCGCACCGAGGTTCGTCCGTCATGCGAATTGCCATGATTTCGACGCCCTTCATCCGCATGCCCCCCAGGGGCTACGGCGGAACGGAGCTTTTTTGTTACGAGCTTTCCGAAGAGCTCACGGCACGCGGTCACGACGTCACCGTGTACACGACGGGTGATGCCGTCGTGAGCGGCAAGCAACGTGCGCTGTATCATCGACCCGTCTGGCCTCCGACGGCTGCGGACGAGTTGAATCATGCGGCGTGGGCCATGGCCGACGTCGCTCGCAATGATTTCGACGTCGTCCACCTGAACAGCGCGCTCGGCCTGCCGCTCGGTCAATTCGTGCACGTACCGATTGTGTACACGATTCATCACAAGCGCGAAGAGAGCACTTCGCGCATCTTTGCCACGCATCCCAAACCGTTTTACGTGGCCATCAGCAAGCGCCAGCTCGAATTGGAGACGCCCTTGGCGCGCTCGACGGTCATTTACCACGGTTTGTCCCCGAAACGATACCCTCCAAGTTTTGAAGACGCCGGATATTTGCTGCATTTGGGCCGGTACGCGAGAGAGAAGGGAACGCACACGGCCATCGACATCGCATGTCGAGCTGGTTTGCCGATTCGCCTCGCCGGACGAGTTCATCCGGAAGACCGTATGTATTTCGATGAGCTCGTCGCTCCGCGCATCGCGCTGCCGAACGTGCGCGAGCTCGGGGAAGCGGATCTCGAGCAAAAGATCGCGCTGCTACGTGGTGCACGTGCCGTGGTTTGCCCCATCGACTGGGAGGAACCTTTTGGGCTCGTGGCGGTGGAAGCCATGCTGTGTGGCACGCCGGTGCTCGCATTTGCACGCGGCTCGTTCCCCGAAATCATTGAAGAAAATGTCACTGGGTTCCTTGCTGAGCCCGGCGATGCGGACGCGCTCGTGCGGGCAGCTCAAGCGACCGTGTCGTTCGATCGCGCACGCTGCGCCAAACGTGCCCGTGAGCGGTTCGGGACGGCGACCATGACGAACGCGTACGAGGCCGTCTACGAACGCGCCATCGCGGCCGGTCCGTTTGCCCGCGCGCGCGTCGCCTGATCGACGCGACGTTTTCCCCATGGACGCAGCGGCAAAATTGGCGTCGACTCGCCCCATGCATCTCTCGGGTTTCGCCATGGTTTGTCTTTCCGTAACGTCCTTGTGCATTGGCTGTGGCCCAGAACCAGTCGCCAAACAGCCATCACCCGACGCGAGCGCGAACGGCACGGGGGCCATCGCATCGACCGCACCAGCCTCTTCGAATGAGTCGGCCGCACCGCCATCGATGGCGAGCGCATCACCGTCGGCGAGCGCGGGAACGACGGTTTCCGACACGCAGCCGCTGGTGGGTAGTTTGTCGAGTGCGGAGATTCAAAAAGCCATCAACGACAACATCCAAGCCTTCGATGCGTGTTACACGCTCGGTGCGGACAAGCAGGGCAAGCTCGAAGGAACGGTCACCATCAAAGCGACCGTCGGGCCTCTGGGAACCGTCAAAGATGCTTCGGTTTTGAAGTCGACCATGAAAAACTCGAAGGTCGACGCTTGCGTTGCGACTGCATTCAAAAAGGTCACGTTTCCCCATCCGAAAGGGGGCGTGGCGATCATCACGTACCCCATGACGTTCGGCGGCGAAGTCGTGGTCAAGAAGCCGTAGTGCACAGCGTCTGAATTGCGCGCGTAATCTCTGACGAATACTTTTTACGCGCGCTGGTTCTTGCGGCGTCCGAGCGCGAGGCCGAACGCAGCGATTGCACTGAGAATGCCGACGGCATTGCCGGAGCTCCCCGCGCCAACGCCTTGCGAACAAGAGCAGCCCGCACTTGCCTCGGCGGTGCATCGGCCACCGCTGCATTGCGCGTTGCCTTCGGCATAACCCGTGACTTCGATGTCGAATAGGCTCTTCAAATCCGCCACGCATTTGTCGAGCTGGTCGCCGACGTCGACATATTGGCCATCACAGAAAAGCGCGCCCTCGGGTTTGCTGCACGCGGCTTCGCAACCCCCTTGAAGATCGGTCTGACAGTCGACGTATCCCGTGGATTGACATTGCACCTGACAGGACATGTTGGCATCGGCCTCACACGACCCGTTGCAGCTCGCTTCGCATTTGGAATTGCAATCGGCGCTCGGAGGTGTCGCGTCGCACCGTCCATCGCATCGGGCCGCACATGTCGACTTGCACGATGCCCGGCATTCTGCAGTATCTTCGGCGCCGACACATGTCGCATCGCAACTTCCGTCGCAATCGGCGCGGCAGGAGGCGGCACAATCGAACTTTGCCGGATCCACCGTGCATTCTGCTTCGCAAGTCGCCTGGCAGCTCGTTGTGCATTGGACAGTGGCCGTAGCGGTGCACATGCCCGAACATCCAACATAGAGCTCTGCGGAGCATTGCGCCGTGAAATTCACGGGCTCGCACGATGCCGTGCACCCACCTTCGACGCGCACTTCGCACTCGGAGCTCGCACTCAGTTCGATGCTGCCGCACGACGCGACGATGTCGGCGCTGGCCGGAGTTGCAAAGCCCAAAAGCGCAGTAGAGAGCGCAACGGCAAAGAGGGGAGCAAAAGACGTTCGCATGGTTCGGTTCTCCTGGTACGGACGATAAGCTGTCGAGCTTCGTCGACGTTGAAGGCATATGCGGTTTCTGCCCGATGTGCAAGGACGAAGCCCGACTGGGACGGGACGCAGCGGATCCGCGAAGCCAAATCGACTGGGTTGCTACGACCAGGACGACGCATTTCGACCAGACCTGGTAGGCACATTGACCACGTCTCGTCGTCGACCGGCGCGCCTGCGAGAACATTCGGAATCGCATCCATTGCGGCGTGAATCGGGACAATTTTGGTTCCGGCAACGACGGCGAGAATCGCGGCGCATTCCGTCACGGCATGTGCATGACGCCCTGAACGTGGCGTTGGATGCTCCTGACAAACCATGACGCCCTTCACAAACGCGGCGGTGAACGCCATTTCGACGCAATTTCGATCGGCGTCGCGGTGGGGGGGTCGACGTCTGAACCCTGCCGCCGAAAGTAATGGGCACGGTCGGACATGCTCAGCCGCGAGCGGCCGATCGAGTTGGAAATACCAACAAGTAACAGGGAGAGAATACATCATGTTGCAGAACAATAAGCTCTCGACGCTGCTGGCCGTTGGATTGGTTGCTGTTTTTGCGAGCACCGGATGTGCAACGAGCGTCGAAGACCCCATGGTGATGGGGGAAGATGAAATGACGGATGAAATGACGGCTGAAAGCGCCGACGCGCTCTCCGCTGGTGGCGGCTGGGCAGGATACGGTCGTGGTGCTTACCGGTACGGTGCCGGGAAATACCTCCGCGGTGGTTACCTCGGCTACCCCGGCTACTACGGCGCGTACGGGTACCCCGGATTCGCTGGCGATTGCTTGGGCGGCGGGTGGGGCCTTGCCGGATTCGACTGCTTCGACGGTGGTTGGTGGAATGAGCCCAGCGTCGTCGTCAACGTCATCGACAACAACGTCATCGCTCCGCCCATCGTACCGGGCTTCGCCGATCCGTACCTCTACGACGATTGCGGCATCGGCGGCTTCCCGGGCGCCTGGTGGTGATCCCACGTCGCTAGCCGTTGCCAGCCGCGCGAGCGCTGATCATGCCGTCGTTCATGGCGCCGCCCCCCCCGCGGCTGGCCCCTCCTGCCTCCATTGCAATCAAAGCTCAAACATTCGGCACGCCGAGCAGCTCGGGGAGCACTTCCTCGGCTCGCCCCAGCACCACTTCGTCGAAATACGGATTCGATGGCGTGGGTGCCTCGACGTTCACGAAATACGTCCGTGCCCCGGCATAATCCGCCTCGCGCACATACGATGCTACCGGAAACACCACGCCGCTCGTCCCCACCGCAATGAATACGTCACAATTCCGCAGCGCTTCTTTTGCATGACGTTCGTCACGCGGATCGAGATATTCGTCGAAAAGCACGATATCGTAACGCAAATGCCGTGCGCACTTCGGACAAACGGGAGGTTCGTCACTTGCCGCCTCGGGATTGTCGAACGAAACTCGAATTTCGCAACTTTCATTCGGGCAGCGCAAACGAAAAAGCGAGCCATGGATTTCCACGACGTTCTCGCTTCCGGCGCGATGATGTAGTCCATCGACATTTTGCGTAATCACGACGACGCGCCCTCGCGTGTGCGTTCGGGCAAACGCAGCCATTGCCAGATGTGCCGCATTCGGCTTGGCCTGAGCAACGATTCGCGCGAATTTCCGATGCGCCTCGAAACATGCGCGCGCATCGCGTTCCATCGCCGCCGCCGTCGCCCATGATTCGACGTCCACTTCGTTCCATAATCCTCCCGGACCGCGATAAGGCCGAATGCCCGATGCAACGGACACCCCAGCTCCAGTCAAAAATGTCACGCGCGCATCCGGTGCAATGTCGAGCTTTCGAGTCACGCGGGCATCGTACTCCGAAAATGTGCGAATGTGGAATGGAACGTGGTCGCAAAAGACCGTGCTCATCCATGTAATCACGGGAACGTAGGCCGCACGAAGAAATACGTAGACGCCGGATTGTGTCCACGATATGTTGTTTTTCCTTGGGCCGTGCGCGAGCGTACGTGCGCCAAGGTAGCTTGGAAAGGAAGATTCTTCATGAAATACCCGATCATCATCAGC
Organism: Polyangiaceae bacterium; assembly: GCA_016715885.1. Taxonomy (NCBI): domain Bacteria; kingdom Pseudomonadati; phylum Myxococcota; order Polyangiales; family Polyangiaceae; species Polyangiaceae bacterium. Next base: position 505,007 of record JADJXL010000016.1, on the reverse strand, counting down.
TTAGTCGCCGCACTTGCCGTCGTCGCAGGATGCGAGGAGGATACGCCCACGACGACCACCTCGAGCAGTTCTTCGGGCAGCGGCGGCTCCGCGGGCGAAGGCGGTTCGGCTGGCAATGGCGGCTCCGCTGGCAATGGCGGCTCCGCTGGCGGCGGCATGGGCGGCGGCGGCATGGGCGGCTCCGGCGGCGGCGGCATGGGTGGCTCCGGCGGCGGTATGGGTGGCGCCGGCGGCGGCAGCAGCGCGGTTTGCGATGACCCGACAGTCGTCGACAAGACGGATGCGGCCATGCGTTGCCAAAACCTGACGGAAGTCGTCAAAGTCGTGATGGCGCCCGCAAACACTGTGTGGGCCGACAAAGTCGACGGCGTATCGACCGAATACGGCCCGGAGAATTATGGCGCCAAACAAGCGCTCGGCGCTCCCAACGTCTACCCCGCCTCGGGCGACGAGCCCAATGCGTGGGCGACGAGCATGGAGGACGCGACGGGCGAATTCATCACAGTGGGCTTTTCGACGCCCGTCGTCGCCCAAGCGGTTTGGGTCTTCGAGACGTACAACCCCGGCGCCATCTCGAAAATCACCGTGACCGCAGCGGACGGCGACCATGTCGTCTACGAAGCATCACCGATGGCGGGAGGCTTTGGCGCATGTGGTCACGTTCTTTCCGCATCGACGAAGACGTGCTCGCCCATTTCCGCCGTCCGCGTCGACCTCGCTTCGGACAAGGTCTTGGGCTTCAACGAAATCGACGCCATCGGCCTGATTCCTGCTGCAATGAAGTGATCGAGCCGCATCTTACCTAGCGCCACGACGCTCGTGCGTGAGTATGTCTTCGACCGTGCTACGAAGCTCGCGCACGTTACCCGGCCATCCTGCGAGTTTTAGTTCTTCCAGAACCGAATCGGAAAGCGACGCACGCTTGCCCGTGCGAAGACGCCAGGCTTTCTCGAAGTAGCGCGCGAGAATCGGTATGTCCTCTGCGCGATCGCGCAACGGAGGAAGCCGAAGACTTCGCATGGCCAAACGCTGATGGAGATCTTCTCGAAACCGATTCTTGTTCATTTCATTCGCAAGGTCACGCGTCGTGGTCGCGATGATTCGCACGTCGAGTCGCCACGCCTTTGCCGTGCCAAGCGGTCGAATGATTTGCCAATCGAGCGCGCCGAGCAGTTTTGATTGCAATTCGATGGGTAATGCATCGACATGCTGGAGAACGAGCGTACCGCCATCCGCTTCATCGAGCCGCCCTCGACGAAGCGCAGATGCGGGTGGAGTCCCGCTCGAGATTCCCCCGAAAAGATCGATTTCTAGCGCATCCTTTGGCATGGTCGAGCAATCGAACATCACGAACGGCTCGTCGCACCGCGCACTGGCAGCATGAATGGCTGCAGCAATGGTCGTTTTACCCGTGCCGGGCGCACCTTCGATGAGAAGCGTTTCCTGTGTCCTCGCAAAGCCATCGATGACTGCGAATATATTGCGCATTGCTATACTGCGGCCGATTACGTTGCCAAAGTGTTCAAAATTGGAGGGCGGAAGCTCGACCACCTCTGCGAGGAGCCGAATGCGAGCCGTCGACGTTCCCATCGTCAATGCGGATCCGGGTTCGATGTATGCATCCCTGATACGTACATTGTCGATATGCGTGCCGTTTTTGCTGTTTGCATCGATGACGCGTAGTGCATCGCCCTCGATTCGCAAAATGGCATGCACATGGCTCACTGTTCGATCGGGGATGATGATATCGCAACTTTCGCCACTTCCCATTCGAACCTCGGGACCCGCCAGCTCGAGCACCTCTCCCGCGCACGGCCCACGAATGAATTGAATATGGATGTGACGATATACAAAGCAGAATCCAAATTGGGATTCCGCAAGCCACATCGACTTCTTGGGCTCGTATTGCATGCACGAAGTTCTATCGATTCGATCGACCACGCGCCATGCAACTTGCGTGGTACGCATGCCGGCCCTCGGAAGAACCCGACGCTCGATTGAATGCAACTCGAGTGGTATTGACGCGTCAATCGCGGCCGTTGACACGTCACCGCATGCGCACTCTACGGTTGCAGCGTTGTGGCCTTTTCGGTACTTTGTGGCGGGCCGCCGATGATGAACGACGAATCCTGGGTTGATCGCACGCTGGATGGCAGGTACAAGGTGCAGCGAATCCTCGGCCGCGGCGGAATGGGACTCGTGCTCGCCGTGAGGGATGTCGAAACCGACGAACGATTCGCGCTCAAGATCATTGCCGAAGACAGGGCGGGACGAACGACGCCCGAACGACGTTTTTTGCGCGAGGCCGAGGTCGCTCGACGAATGCGCTCGCCGCACGTCATGGAAGTGTACCGCGTGGGGCAACTGATTACGGGAGAGCGTTATATTCTCATGGAATATCTCGAGGGTAAGGACCTCGGTGACATGGTCACACGCCGTGGAGCACTGCCATTTTTGGAAGCGGTGCAGTACATCATCGAAGCATGCGCCGGGCTCGGATTGGCGCATAGCTTCGGAATCGTCCATCGCGACATCAAACCCTCGAACCTTTTTCTGGCCCAGCGTCCCAATCAACCTGCCGTCATCAAGCTCATCGATTTTGGAATTTCAAAATACCTGGAGGACGAACAGGACCTCACCAAGACAAACGTTTTTCTGGGATCGCCGCTTTACATGTCTCCAGAGCAGATATCGGCGGCCAAGCGAGTGGATGCCCGAAGCGATTTGTTCTCGCTTGGTGTGGTGCTTTACCAATTGATCACGGGGGTGACGCCCTTTGCTGCGGACAACGTCAATGAAGTCGGGCAACGAATTTTGCACGCGACGCCCGTACCACCGACCGAGATACGACCGGATTTGCCCTGGCAGATCGATGGTATCATAACAAAATGCTTGACCAAACCGCCCGAGGAACGTTTTCAGAATGCGGCCGAATTTTCGCACGCTCTGGAGGCTCTCCGTCCGCCGGCCGCAGCGATTCTCGAACGATATTTGGATTCAGTCGACGACAATGAACACGATCCGGTGCGACCGGAGACGCTGTCGTGTTCGTTCACGTCGAGCACGGAGGCGCTTTCGAAGGAATCGGCGACGTCCATCTTCAATCGAGCGCGCGCCATTGCGGCGCGTGGATATGCTGGACGACCGCTCGTGGCTTCCCCGCGACCTGCCGACCGAATCCAGCCGAGGCAGCCCACGTTCGAGCCGGCCACGGCGATACCTTTTGGTGTCCCCATCCCGGAAAATCCGTACTTCATCGGTCGGGACGCGGCTCTTACGGCATTGCGTGAAGACCTGTGCAAACGAGAAGCCGAGCAAGATAGCGACGAGGGGCACCATTGCAGGGAGCCTGCCGTTGAAGCAGATGTCATGGGGCCTGCGGGTATCGGCAAAACGGAATTCATGGCGGCGTATGCACGACGTTATCGCGACGCCTACCCGGGCGGTATCTTGTGGCTGGATGAATCGGAAGATCTCCAGGAACAAATCACGAAACAACTCGGAGGATGGAAGCCGCCGAGACACGCCGCGGGTGGCTCGACATCGCCCCTTGCTTTGGCGCTTCTGGAGCGCCCGCGTACCTTGGTCGTGATCGAAACCGCTGTAAAGGCTTCGCACCCCTCAGCAAGACGGAGCCGCGGCCACTCTTTCCGATTCGAGTTTGCGACGTCAACGATGAGCGGCGGGCGGGTACTGGCAACGCACCACATCGTTTACATTTCCCGCACGGAACCGCGATCCTGGCACGCTAGGCACGCCCTTGGACCGCTCGACGACGTCAATGCCATGGCCAGTGTGCTGTTATCCATTGGGAATCAGACGCCGCGGAGCTGTGAGCCCACGTTATGGCAATCAGCGAGATCCATTACACGCGCCATGCATGGAAACCCCACGCTGCTGCAAACTTCGGCGACGACGCTTACATTGCAAACGAGTGTATCATTTGAACACACACTGAATGGAATGGCTCGCAGATTGTCGTCCTTCCGCGACAAGATTGCATCGGGCGAGCGAATCCTCATCGCGCTGCTAGGGCTCGTATCGGAGAATCTATCGGCACCTGCGAAAGCATTGCTTTGCCCGCTTGCAGCATTCCCCGAAGCTCGTCTTTCAAGCAGCACACTTGGTTTCCTTGCGGGAATGCCCCTCGCCGACGTTGAAGAGGCAATGATCGAGCTCGGCAAGAACAAGCTCGCAGAACTTCAGGCGACGACCCAGGCAAGCCTTGCTACGGGAATTGCCGAAAGTGCCCCGCGTGCGCTCGGCATCCGTGCGACGTTCCAGCGGGAATGTCTTGGTCGGCTCGCGGACGCGTTATCCAACATGGACGTCCTTTACCGAAGCATTGAATTGCATGGCTGCAAGACGGTGCTCGCGGAATTGGCACACTTGGTTCGGACAGTGCCGACATCCGCGCCAGCATTGCTTACTGATATCAAAAATACGCTCGAAATGGCAGCACCTTGCCTCATGAGTAAGCCTGAAAGGACGTACGACCGCACGCGCCAAGCAATCATCGAAATACCTGCGAAGCTGGCTGCATATTCGCTCTTCCTCGCACAAATGCGCGATGCCGCCTGGGAGCTCGGATGCAAAACGATGCTCGAGCGCACCGAGGCAGCCTTGTTGGAACGAGGCGAAACATGGTTGGCGCGACGAACCTACCATCAGCAGGCTGCTCCGCGGGTGCTCGGCATTCACGACAGCGTCGTGAATGCGGTGGCGATATCGGCGGATGGAAAGCGCGCTGTTTCGGGAGCCGAGGATGGCTCGTTGTTTCTTTATGACGTCGAAACACGAAGCATCCTCGCGGAACATCGAACGTGCACGAAGCCGATTCGGAGTGTTGCCATTTCCGCGGATGGAACCGTGGTCATTTCCGCGGCGGAGGGCAGTGCCCCCGAGGTTTGGAACCTCGAACGGCGCAGTCGCATGGCCATTTTGGAGGGGCACCACGGAAATGTGTACGCAGTGGCTGTCTCCGCCAATGGCCGACGCGCTTTGACCGCGGCCGAAGACGGATTGGTTTGCGCCTGGGATGTCGATCGATGTCGTCCTTTGCGCAGCTTGTGCCCCTATCCGGAATACGCAATCTGGACGATGTTCGTCGCCGCCATTTCGTTCGATTGCGATGGTCTCGCGATCGTCGCATCTCCGCGAGGAACGATATGGTATTTCGATGTCGACACCGGTGTTGTCGTGCGCACAGTTGAACTACCCAAGCCGCCGCTCGGTTTCGACCACACACCGTCACGTATGCTCGTTTACACACAGAAATCGCAAGATACCATACGATTCATGGATGCTCGTACCGGCGAGCTCGTTGGCGATGTTGAATTTGGGGCTCCGGATTATATTGCCATGGCAATGCTCCGTATGGGACAACTCTCCAGTGGTAGCCCTCAATTGAAATCGGTCCCGAAGCATGTGCACGTCGCTACAGGTGGCAACTCGTGTTTCGTTGCGTCGAACGATCGCGTTGGGCGTGCCTACAGCCTAGAAACGGGCGAATTGCTTCATGAATTCGTCCGTCCGTGGTACAGTGCTGGAATCCCTCCGCATAATATGTACGGATTGACGGGGCACACGGGTCGCGTAACGACCGTGGCGTCGGGTTTGGATGGACAAACAGTCGTAACCGGAGGCGCGGACAACATGGTCCTTGCGTGGGACGTCGCGCATGGCCCGTCGCCGCGGTATGACGAGGACGTGTCCGCCATTGCGGTGAGTCCAGACGGCAAACTGGCTATTTCCGTGGGCGGAACGGACCACAAGCTCGTCGTATGGGACGTGGAGACCGCAACGCCGCTGCGATCGCTACCATTGAAAGCCACCTACTTTTCACACATCGTCGTTGCAGGTAGTCTTGTATACATATTTGTGGACAATGGAATCCGCGTGTTGGATTTCATTCACGGTACCACCGTAAAGTCGCTGGAAATGCCGAGCGGTGACGGCACCGCGAGCGTGGAATGCATATCGAGCGATGGGCGACGAGCCGTGCTTCGGCAAGGCAAACGTTTTCCCTCGACGCGCCTTTTTTGGGATATCGCGCGTTCGACCGTCGCTCCTTTCGATGCGGAGCTCGTTCATTGGGCGGTATTTCTCGACAATGACCGCGTGCTGCTACGGCATGGAGATGGGAAATACATCATTGCCGATTTCAATACAGCCTCGATTATTGAGTATATCGACGGCGCGCTCGAAGGCAATGGCCCTGTGGTTGCCACATGTAGCAATGGGCGCATTTGGTGGAGGACGGAGAACGGAATTTCGCTCGTGGATGTCGACCGTAGATCCGTTTTGAAAACCTTACCAATTCCCACAGATTCCGGTCGAGACGGCAGGATTGCCGTCACCCCCGATGGTCGCTTCGTGGCCACGCTCCGTGACACGATTCAGGTTTGGAGTGTCGAATCGAAGCGATTGATCGCAGAGCTAAAACCGCCATTTTCGTGCGGTCGTTCCGTTGCAATGACGCCCGATGGAAGAGCGATCATTTTTGCAGGGGTTCCCAGACAAACAGCGCATCGCCGGAAAGGGCAACCAATACACGCCGACCGTCGTTCGATATAGCCATCCGCGGCGCATCTTCGCGCCGACTCGAGTCGAATTCATACATCCAATGGGATGCGGCATCTCGACCGATGACCGTTAGCGGCGGAGGTGTTACTTGCGCGAAATCATACCGCACGAGCTCGATACTTCCACGATCACCTCGATTCATGCATGCGAGGTACCGACCATTCGGCGCGATGGCTACTTCCGCCTGCTTGTTGACGACCCCAAGGGACGCGCCATCCATCAAGTCGCATAATTCAACGCCATGGTTTGTCGCACCCGCGACAACGAGCCCCACCGGGGCGATCGCTGGTGCATGATGGAAGCGCGTGCCGAGGGATCGCTCTTCGACAACCTCGGCACGGGCAACGTCCCAAATGGCCACGCGACCATCATTGGCGACCGTGATTGCATGACAGTCATCGCCGCAAAATGCTGCGCGGCTCCATGAAACCCGCCGCTCTTCTGGATCGCCCGCTTTTGAACCGAACTTCCATTCAAAATGGGGAGCTCCCTGCTGTTCGAGTTTTCGCTTTGCTAGCGCGACGAGCTCATTGAATTCGTCGCCGCCGTGGCTGATGCGAACATTGCCGGCCGCCAGTTGTTGCAGAAACAGCGTACGATTGCGACTGACATGTTTGCCACGCTCCGCAAGGCATTCCAATAGCTCCATGATGGTTCCAGAGCCTCTACGATGCGTGGAATAAATAGTGTTCTCATGGAGTATATGCTGCAATGCCCTGACGTCGTCGTACACGGCATTCGCTCCTCGGCTGTCGACCTCGTCTTCGAGCCAATCGAGATCACGAAGTCGTTCATCCAGATTCGACTCGCAGCCACGAAGAAATTCTTCGACATTGTCCACGGTGGCAGCGACCAGTTTTGCGATGCGCGGATGCATCGAAACCTTGCCGTCTCCGCACTCTTGGAGAAGCTTTTTGCGGAGAAGGAGGGAAATGTTCGATGCGACGAAACCACTGTCGTCGCGCAGGGGATTCAAAAGATTCACGACCTGCGCCATCGCAATTCCTGTTCGCTTCGGAAACAGCGACACAAGCTGCAAAATGCGTCGTGCGTTTTCGTCCTCGAGCGCCTCCCAGACGAGCCGAAATGCGCGATCGATGGCCGATGAAATGGTCGTGTCGGCATCCGTCGACAAAGACGATACCATGTCGCGAATGCGCCGCTCCTTCGACTCGCTCAGCAGCGCAATGACGAGACGCAGCGCGAGCGGCACGCCGCACGTCAATTCCACGAGGGCTCTCGCCCCTTTCGGATCGCGATCCGCTATCGGGCCGAGCATGGCAAGGGCATCGTGCTGATTGAGCGGGCCGACGTCGACCGTCGGATACTGAATCGACAAATCATAATCGGCCGCAGTGATGATCTGCTTGTCCTCGCTTTTCCCCATTCCTTGAGCGATTCGCGTGCGACCGACGACGACGTGAAGACGCACGGACCGCGATGCAGGTTGCCGCTGCATCGAATGCACGGCCGAAAAGTCCATGCGCCGACGAGCCCACGGTGACTCGTCATCATGCACCTTGCCGACAACTTCATCATAAAGCTTGCGATACCGATGGGCATACTCGATCGCGAGCGCCGTGGTGCCCATACCTTCGCCTGAAGTTCGCAGGACGACCACGTCGCTACGCTGAAGCGCCGCGTGAATCTGTTCCAACTCGACCGTGCGGCCGACAAACCGTTCGTCGCGTACATACGGCAGGGAAAACGACTGACTCATGGCCCCGCCAATGTACCATACGCGGGCTCGTAAAACGACTACGCAAATGTACGCCTCGCACAGCTCGCGCAATCGTCGAACGACTGCCTACGGTCGTAGGCACCTGCCCCCCGATGGGTGTCCACGGCAATAGACACTCCCTGGGCATCGGAACAGATTTCCCTATGATTCAAGCCAATTACATTTTTGGCACGCTTCTTGATATAGCGTCCACACCAGCCCATCCACTGACAGAGGGGGTTCGAGATGCAGCACATTCATTGTCAAATCGCAGATACCCGCAAACAAATCGACGACGCTCTTCGCATTCGTTACACTGTATTCGCCGAAGAATGCGACTACCTCGATCCCACCCGTCGACTCGTCCCGCGCGAGGTCGACCCATTCGACACGCTCGACACGACGTACAACATCGTGGCTTACGTCGACGGTAATGCCGTCGGCACCGTTCGAATGCACCTGCCCAATGCCGAAGTTGCCAATGCCATGGGAAGCCAATTCGGCTTTGACATCGAATCACGCTTCGACATCACGAAGCTTGGCGCGATGGACATGCGACTGGCCGAAACGATGCGTTATTCCGTATTGACCAAGTATCGGCGCACGCACGTTGCATCCGCTTTGCATGCCGCCGTCGTGCAGGCCAGCCGCAATGCGGGAATCACGCATTGGATCGGCTGCGCGAACACCGAAACGGATTCACTCGACGATGCCGCGCTCATTCACTCGATCGGCCAACGCAGCGGCCTCGTGCATGATCAAATCCACATCGAACCTCGCGAGCACGCGGATTACGCACACGAAACCCGGCACCCATTCTTCACCACTGCGGAACGGCACGCCGCGCATACCAATGCATCGCCCCCCCGATTCCCACGCATTCTCTCCATTTACACGCAGCGCATGGGAGCACGACTCATCGGCCCGCCCATCTACGACACCCGTTTCAGAATGTACTCGATACCAGTGCTCATGGCCGTCGACATGCAGCGCGTCCATCCTGCCCATCTGCAGAACACCGTCGAGATTCCGTCACTTGCCGCCTAACGCATCGTTCACGAACCACGGAGCTCCCCATGAAAAATCACCGAAACGCTCGATTCCATCGCCAGTGCACTCATCGACGATATCGATGCGCACCCATTCGGCCGTCGGCTGTCCCTTGGAACCATCACCAAGGACGAATATACCGCATATCTCGTGCAATCGTACCTGTATGTCGTCCACACCCGCCCACTGCTCCGCCGCGCAGGCGAACGACTCGCAAAACAAGGCAGGCGACAGCTCGCCGCGCTCTATCTACGAAAAGCAGACGAGGAAAATGGACACGAACAGTGGGTGCTCGGCGATCTGCGTGCCATTGGAGTCAATCCAGATATCGTTCGCCATGCAAAACCAGCGCCCGGCGTCGCAGCCTATATCGCTTGGAACTCGTTCACCGTGGACCATGGTTCACCCGTAGCTTTCCTCGGAACGGCATACGTGCTCGAATCAGGCGGCGCATCTCGCGCCGGCACCATCGCCAAAAACGTCGTGGCGCATAGCGGTATTCGAGGTATCGAACGTGGCGTGTTTTTTCTCGAAGGTCATGCGGATGCCGACATCGATCACGTCGCGCAGCTAGGCCAGCTCATCGACGCATATGCGTCGTCGGATACGGATTGCCGCGACCTCGTGCTTTCGGCCTGGGTCGCACGCTCGACCTACATCGGCCTGCTCACCGCAGTGGCCGCAGAAGCTGCCGAGCGCCACGACGCAATCGCCACTACTTGCGCTGCCTGAAGCGCGCCATCAAAACCGCACGGTTTTCAATCCCAAGCTTGTTGAAAATCCGATAAAGGTGGGTCTTCACCGTCAGCACGGTATTGCCAAGCTCATCGGCCACCAGCTCGTTGTCCCAACCTTGTGCAACGCGCACCGCGACGTCAATTTCCGACGGCGTGAGTTTTTCTCGCCATTCCTCGGGTATTTCGTCGAGCAGCACCAGCCAGCACGTGCCGAAATCTTTAATGACCGGAACGAACGTGACGACGACGCCCGAACCGCGAGCAGGCGGAATCCATGGAGGCGGCGCGGCCGCCGGTATCAGCCCCTGCGGAAGCCGTCGAAGCCGACGGTACAGCGATTCGGGCAATCCATCGTCGCATTGCCTTTCGCGTGCGAAGCACCGCTCCAAAAGCTGCTCCACACCATTCGAACACGTCATCAGCCTCAACGTCGACGAAAAAACCAGTATCCCTGTACGATAAAGCGACATCGACGTTTCGAGCACGGATGACCATCGCACCAAATCGCCAAACCGTTTGCAATTCGCAACGGTTCTCGACAAATATGGAGTCAAAAATTGCAATATTCGACGCTCGTGCTCGGAAAATGCGACTCGTTTGTCTCGGTACAGCATGAGTCCCCCATGCCAGCTAGGCTCGGTCGCCAACATCACCGCCATTGCATGTTCGATGGGCACTCCATGCGACCGGCAATAATCATACGAAACGTGACGCTCGAGGTCATTTCGAGAAGGCAACATGTCGGCGTCGCATAGTACGATGTTCGGTCTCTTGGCCACGGCTGCGCGCACGAAATCATGCTCTGCAATATCAGCGTACCCTCGGAAAAACCCCTCGGGCATTTCCGCAACGGTCCAATCGTAAAGTGATGGATCGTCCGACCGGCTCACGCAAAGCGCACCATGCTCGGTTGGAATGAGCTTGCGGATGAGCGGATACGCTGCGCTCAGGGCCTTGTGCATGTCCAAAGGCTCCGTCAAAGCCGCAAGCAGCTCGAATACGATGTCCAGCTCCTTTTTCCGCCAGTTTGGGTTCGCGACCATGGTACCGTTCCTTCAGCGAATAGAGAATGATTGGATAATAAGATGAGCACCCAAGTTTTCTCGCGGTCGTCCCGCTCGAAGTCTACCCCTCCCCCGCGTTTCGAAGATCGAGTCTTTTCATGATTTTTTGAAGGAAAGCGCGACTCACGCCCGCAAGCGCAGCCGTCTGAGAAACGTTGCCTTTGGTTTTCTCGAGCGCTGCAGCAAAGTACGCTTTCGTGTGCGATTCGACGAGACGCTCGCACCACGAATGAAAAGGCGTGTCCAAGTCGACATCGAAAGCACCACCGGCCCGGGACGACTCGTATTGCCTAGCGCCCGGCAAGCTCGCAAGCCCCAAAGACAGCATCATGTCCACTTTGTTTCGTAATTCTCGCACGTTTCCTGGCCACGGAAGCTGCTTCATTCGCTCGATGACCGTATCTGGAATGGGCGCCGGCCGATTGGGACGGCTTCGCCAATCATGCTCGAAACGGCGCACCAGCAGCGGAATGTCATCGATGCGCTCTCGCAGGGGCGGCAAACGTACGGGAACGACGGCAATCCGGTAATAGAGATCTTCGCGAAATCGTCCCCGGTCCACCTCGATTGCAAGGTTTCTGTTCGTGGCAGCCAACACCCGCACATCGACGACGTGCTCCTTGTCCGCGCCAAGAGGTCGAATCGTGCGCGCCTCGAGCGCCCGAAGCAGCTTGGGTTGGAGCTCGATCGGCAATTCGCCAATCTCATCCAAAAATAGCGTGCCCCCATTTGCTTCCCGAAACCTTCCTTTACGGTCGCCGAGGGCATTCGTATATGCGCCGCGCACGTGCCCGAATAGCTCGCTTTCGATGAGCTCCGAGGGAACGGCGGAGCAGTCGAAAACCACGAATGGCTGCTGCGCGCGCGGACTCGCCTCGTGAATGGCAGCCGCAACCAGCTCTTTCCCCGTGCCGGTTTCCCCCTCGATGAGCACGGTCGTGTCCGCAATGGCAACGCGCTCCAAAAGCGCATAAACCTTTCGCATCGCAATGCTCCTGCCAATGAGCGCCCCGAAATGATCACGCGTCGAAAGCGGCAGCTCGACGACGTCTCGAATCATCTGCAGGCGCATCACCGACCCACCCATCGAAATCGATGCGTCGGGCCTCGCATAGGCATCCCGAATTCGTACGTTGTCGACGAGCGTTCCATTTCTACTTTTCGAATCAATCACGCGAACGCCGGATTTCTCGACACGCAGCACGGCATGCTGATGGCTGACGGTGCGGTCGGGAATCACGACGTCACAGTCTCTTCCACTGCCCATGCGAATCTCCGGCCCCGGCAACTCGAAAACCTTGCCCTCGAGCGGGCCTCGAAAAAATTCGACACGAAGCTTGCGCGAGCAGAGCGACACGCCCCTGTCCGTTTCAACGGTCCACGTCGTGTCGTCGTCCTTCATCATTCATGCATACAGCGCGCTGAGACAGCTCGTCAACACCTTTGCGCACCAAACGAGTCCAAAGCAGCCGAAGAAACAAGGACGGAGGGCGGATCAATACCACTCGAGTCGTAGGGCCGCGGGCGAAGAGCGACGACGACGACGAATACGCCTCCGGTGGTATTGTTGGTGTCATCTTCGACGGGCAAGATGGCACATCATCGAACCACGCCCGCCTCCATAGCCCAAGTCCAGGCATTTCGAGGACGGAACATCGTATCCGCAGTCCATTGAAAACCCTCGAGCCATGAATCAGCGTGCGCACGTCAATGTGGCTTGGAAAGGAAGCGTTTCATGAAATACCCCATCATCATCGGCTTACTCGTCGCCCTCGCAGCATTTGCTGGCTGCGGGGACGGATCCAACGGCGACACCTCGCGGGCAAGCGGCCAGGCGGCGATGGCGGCACCGGTTGCATCGGCAGCGCACGGGGGAATGAGCAGCAGTACGGGCACTGGCGGCAACCCGCAGGTTTGCGATGATTCCACGGTCGTCGACAATGCCGATGGAAACACGCGCTGCGAAAACCTGACGGAAGTCAAAAATGTCGTCATGGCGCCCGCCAACACCGTATGGGCCGACAAAGTCGACGGTTTCTCGACCGAATATGGCCCCGAGAATTATGGTGCCAAACAAGCGGTCGGCGCGCCCAACGTCTACCCCACTTCGGGCGACCAGCCCAAAGCGTGGGCGCAAAGCATGATGGACGCGGACAACGAATTCATCAAAGTGGGCTTTTCGACCCCCATCGTCGCCGAAGCGGTTTGGGTATTCGAGACTTTCAACCCCGGCGCCATCTCGAAAATCACCGTGACCGCAGAAGACGGTGACCATGTCGTGTACGAGTCCACGCCGATGAAGAATGGCTTTGGCACCTGCGCACACGTCCTCTCCGTGTCGACGAAGACCTGCTCTCCCATTTCAGCCGTCCGCATCGATCTCGATTCGAAGACCGTCGAGGGCTACAACGAAATCGACGCCATCGGCCTGATTCCGGCGAACTAGTCCCGTCCCCTCCCCCATTTCACGACGCTTCCTCCATTGCCTCGACGAGCGCCCAAAAGAGCGCTTCCCCATCGTATTCGCCTGCCAATGTTTTCGTATGCGCGCTGGCCCATTCGAGCACCAGCGGCAGCGGTATGGCCATCTCCTTCGCCTTGGCCACTTCATTGCCCACCTTCGTCAAAACTTCGCCCGATCGAATCGGACGCTCGATCGTTTCAATCCCCGAATCGAACGATTCGCATAACGACGGCGGCGTGACCGCATTGTATTCGCGACACGCCAAAGGACGCTCGTCGTAAATGCGGCACGAATCATCCTCCAGAAACGGGCAATCCATGCGCAAATCGTAATACCTTCGGCTCACGTCGTTCCACGCCGCCGCAGCATCCGTTTCTTTCGATACCATCGCCCGGCGACCACTGGCAGTCTTTCCGCTGACGAGGCCCGCCATTTCGAGCGTTTTGATGGCCTCGACAAAACGTTCCAAAATGGCTGCGCGCTCCTTCGGCGGCATTGCAGCAACGACTTCTGCAAGACGTTTTGCTTCGAGCGGCGCGACGGGCACGAGCTGCCTACAGCAATGCGTACAACCTCGCTGGCAAGAAATGGTTTTGCCTTGTCCCGCCGCGTGCTCCGTGGCAATCGACACGATGCTGGCGGAAATCGACCGAACCAACGGGACGAGCTCGCTAAGGCGCACGCGGCCCAGGCGAACTTTGCACGTTATTTCGTGATCGGCGCCGAGCACGTTCAAATGCAGCTTCGCATCGTCGTAGGTAGCGGCTTTGGTGGGGCGATTTCGTCGATGGCCAGACATCGGCGGCACTCTAGCACGATCGCGTAGCTCGGGTCATTCGGGTTTTGGCGCCTCGGCCGTCACGCCTCTTTCGAAGAAGGGGATCTTGGAAGGTGTGCTTGATCCTATGGGAGCAGCGAGCAGATCGGGGGGACCGACCGCTCCCTAGCCTCGACCCCGACGACGCCACTTCACCTTTTTCGCTCGCGCAAATAAGCCAACATCGCAGCGATATCCGCGTCCTGGTACGAAGGAAGCCCAGGCATTCGACCACGCCCCTTGCGGACCATATTCGCAAAATCCGCCGGACGCTGGAGGATGTGTCGGTCGACGAGCGCGACGCCAATGGCCGCACCTTGGGCATCTGCCCCATGACACGTCGCGCATACCTGTTTGAAAAGCGTTTCACCGCGGCGCGGATCGCCTCCACCAAACGCTCCGTCGGGAGACGCCGAAAACCGCGCCGCCACATCCTCCACGGAAACCCGCGGCACGTCGAATTCCGCCGTGTCCGGTGTATATCGTTGCGACAAGTACGCCACGACCATATCGACGTTTTCGGGAGGAATCTGCGATCCCCAGCTCTGCATTTTCTTCACGACCGCTGCCCATTGCTTCGACGTGAGGCGCTGCTGCTCGAGCATGAGGTTGTCATGACAAGGCAAACAATCGGTCGCCACGAGCATCTCGGCCATCGCAATCCCATTTGCATCGAGCGCCGTGGCCGAAGCATTCGCGCTGGGCGCCGTCGAGACACTCGCGCTGGGCGCTTTTGCGGGCGCCGATGTAGACTGGCCCTTGTTTTCGTTCCGGCAACCCAGGGCGAGCAGGACCATGACGCCGAGAGCAATGGATTTCAAGATTCCACCTCCCAGCGCACATCATGCATACCGTTCCAAGAATAGCCGCTTGGATTCCACGCCGGCACGGGCGGTTGCGTGTTCCCTTTCGCGTCCGTCGCACGCGCTTTCGCGTGATATGCGCCCGGCTTCGATGCGGTGAACGAATATCGAAATACTTGCCAGCGCCCAATGCCCGGCTCCCCTTCGAGCTTCGCTTCAGCGAAATGCGCGCCCCCGTCGACGCTCACTTCGACCCGTGCAATCGCTGCGTCTCCCGAAAATGCGACGCCTACGATTTCTTGCGGACCCACCTTCGTGCGCGCCCCACTGGCCGGACGCGCAATGACGGACTTGACGGGAAATGTCGTCAATGGCGCCATGTTCTCCGGCGCGACGGATGCACCAGGCTCGACCGGCTGCTTGGGCATGCGGTAGGCCGTTTTCATGTAAAACCCATCCGCTTCTTCGCGCTGCAGCTTGATGTCCGCGAGCCATTTTACCCAGTGATCACCGGCCCATCCCGGAACGATCAAACGTAATGGCGCGCCATGCTCGAGCGTCAGCGGCTCGCCGTTCATCCGATATGCAATCAATGTGGTGGGATCGAGCGCTCGGGCAAGCGGAATGCTGCGAATGAATGCGGGCACCGTGGGTTTGGGAGGAAGATCGGCCCCCTCGAGCTGCACATGCGCCGCATCTTTCGATACGCCAGCGCCGCGGAGCACATCGGCAAGACGCACGCCCGTGAACGTTGCTTGTCCCATCCCCCCATGGATCCATTGAACACCTGGAACCCGCGGACGATGAAGGGCCCTCCCATTGCCGGCGCACTGAAGCACCGCCGTTATCGTGACTTCCTTGAATTTGCGCAGGTCGTTCGGCGCCAAATCGAGCGGTCGATCGACCAGGCCACCAATACGCAATCGCCTTGCAGGGTCGAGCGTCGGTGGGCCAAAGTGGCTACGCACGAAAAACATCTTCGTCGGAATGATGAGCCGATCGAAGAGCTCCGTGGGTGTCGCCAGGTTCTGGAGCGAGTGTTGCAGCAGCGTGCTCGTTTCAGCCCGAGCTCGTGCGGGCAAGAGTCCCGCGGCCATCGCCGCGACGCCCGCGTCCAAAAAATCGCGTCTGCGCATTCGTTTATCCCCTTCGGCCCCATCTTACCCCGCTTGGTCGCTCCCGCGCCAGCCCAATGCGGTCGCGAGAAAACTTCGAGGGCAGCCTTGGTGGCGTCGCCGAAGGCTCGGGTCATTCGGGTTTGGGGGACGTTTTCTTCGACGGGCGCCTTGCGGACAGTTCGTCGAAATAGCTGAAGATCTGGGCTTCCAATTCAGCCGGCAGTCCCTTGTCCGTGATCTCCGCTCGCAATGCCGTCCTGAACTTGTAAAGCAATCCCAGAATATCGCTGCGCAAACGAGCAGCCGAGGCGCGTGTTCCATTGCCTACGCCCGCCAATGACCGTTGATTCAATAAATCATCCAGCGCATCGCCACGGTCGAGAAATGCTTCGGCCCAATCATACAGGGTCTTGTTGCCTGGCACGGGAAACAATTGCAAATCGCTCTTGCGTTCCTCGAGCTTCGATCGATTGCGCTTTGCCGCTGCAGCTTCCTCGGCATACGAATCCGCGAGCACGGCGCGCGTGGGAATGAATGCATCGCGAATGCGCTGTGCCGCCGCTCGAAGCTCGGGAGACGACGACGGCACGAGCAGCACGGCTTCGGTATATGCATGAATTCCGCCGCCAAAACCGTCGTGCTCGTCATCCGCGATGGCCATCTCTTCGGCCAATGGTTTGTTACGGCGAAGGGCCTCGGGAAGCGCATCGAGGACACCCTGCTTTTTGGCAATCATCGGCCCGAAGAGCTGCCCCGACATGCAATTCTCGACGTGCACCTTCCGCTCGGTCATCAAGTTTGCGAGGCCCAGACTCAAGTCATCAAGGGTCAAATTGCGCATGGCAGGAGCGATCGTGCCAGTCTTGTGGGACGCGTGTCAAGCATCAAATACGTGTCACCATGACATGGAGCGATGGCTTTCCTGGGTCGACCGTGCGTGCGAATAGCTCGGCATATGCTGCACGACGGGTCGACCGTGCATGCGCGTAGCTCGGCGTATGCTGCATGACGGGTCGACCGTGCGTGCGAGGGGCTCGGCGTATGCTGCACGACGGGTCGACCGTATATGCGAGTGGCTCGGCGTATGCTGCATTACGGGTCGACCGTGTATGCGCGTAGCTCAGCATCAATTGCACACAGCCATTGGCTTACGTTTCGTTCGTCTTGGGAGCGTTCATGGCGCAGCGGAAGCCCAGCCGCACGTTGCTGCGATACGTCGGAGCGTAGTGATGTCGCCAGCTCACGCGTGAATTCCACGGATTGCCACTGCCCCAGCAGCCGCCTTTGCCAATCTTGTGCGACCCCGATGCGGGACCCATCGGATTGCTCGCGGGTTGCGCTCCGAGCTTGTACGTCGGGTCGTACCAATCGGCCGTCCATTCCCACACGTTGCCGACGATATCGTGGACGCCGTAGGGGCTCACGCCTTTCGGCTTGGACCCCACCGGAAATGTCGAATTGACGCCGCAGCCCTTCAGCGTTTGATCATTGGCTTCGTTCGTCACGGCATATTCGCACGTGAGCGGTTCGTCGCCCCATGGATAACGCCGCTGGTCGGTACCTCGAGCTGCCTTCTCCCATTCGGCTTCGGTCGGAAGGCGCTTGCCGGCCCACTTGCAAAACGCGTCGGCTTGATACCACCCCACGCAATTGATTGGATGGTTGCCTTTGTCCTTTTTGCCATAATTGCAATAGGGCGATTCGTCCAAGTTGCCAGCCGAGCCTTCGAAGCCGGACATGTGGCGATCGTCGCAGGCACCTTCTTTCACGCATTGCGTGTACGCGTCCACCGTCGTCTCGTAAATATCGATGTAGTAGTCGTCGAGCGTCACTTGGCGCCACGGCCCTTCGTCCTGACGACACATGGTATCTTTTTCCAAGTCGCAGCCAGTCCAATATGCACCCGCGGGCACGAGCACCATGTCCGGACGCGTTGCCGAGGTGTTATCTTGCGTGGGCGCGGAAGCCAATTGGCTTGGCGACGCCGGCGTCATTTCCACGGGTCGTGCATCGACGACAGCGCTCGAGCGTGCATCCGGTGCCACGGCGATTGCAGATGGCGTCGTCGACGGCGCCGGCGCAGAACCGCCGCACCCCAAAAAGCCCAACGGAAAGTCCTACGGAAAGGAAAACGTTTCTCATCGCGCGACAGTCGCACGATTCGTAAGCGGACTCAAGATGGATCGACACCAAATCGAACATCCCGCACGCAACGGTAAATGGCGCATCGACGGCGAAATTATTTACCGCGACGCGAATGTCTCTCAGGGCGTTGCCAAACGGGATTCAAAACGACCGCAGCGATGCCGACACTCGCCGTAGGCTTCGAAATTGTTCGCATTTCCCCCGCAGCCCCCATAAATGAAGTGCACGCAGCGGCCCGTCTCCGGGTCGAATGCGTAGCGATCGAAATACGCGCGACACGGGCCAGTCTCGATGGGAAGGAAGCACGTGTACGGCGGTCGATCCACGATTTCCTCTGTGGAGACTTCTTCCTGCGAGATCCCTTCGTCCGCGGGCTGAATCATGCACCCATGGAGCGCAACCAGGATCGAGACAACCACCAATACATGCATGAAAAAATTTCTCATGGCACGCCTCCGTTTCGAATGGGAACCATCATGAGGAGCCCATCTCACGGAAACATAATGCGCTCGCCCGCGGTCGTACCAAGCGCATCGCTTTTTTGTTATTCAAACATTTTTCGATTGTCGTATTGCTCGTCCGCTGCGTCGGTTCTTGGAAAATGGTATCGGCGAATTGGGCGCACGTGTCGCACGCAGAGGTGCGATTCGTCACGCTCCTCGTCCACCCATTTCTCGTTCTTCGCCCTCACGCCCGTATCAATGTAACGATTTTGCCCCGCGGCGTCGTCGCGGTGGATGCGCCGAGGCGCTGCGATAGCGGCGGCGCGCTGGGACGGCGGTCGAAGATGACGAGCCAGCCGGTATCGAGCTTCAATCCCGACAAGTATTCCTCTATCTGCACGAGGCCCTCGCCGAGCGGATCGGAGTCTCCGTCGGCACGCCAAACCTTGATTTCGACGGCAAACCGATCCTCGCCTTTGCTGACGTGCAAATCCACACGTCCCCTTCCGATGGCATATTCGCGATCGATCGTGCCGCCACCATTGACGACTCGATGCAGGAAGGACATCAGCACCAGGTGCGGCGCGTATTCGTGATAAGGTGTCGACCCCAAGAGCGGCGCGCCATGCTGTCGCCAAAACGTGAGAAATGCCTGGAGCAATGCATCGAAATCGATGCGACCGTCGGGTTTCAACCAAATGGGTCGCAAGGGAGGAATCGACGCGCGAATGCTTCCGGAGAGCATACGAATGATGATTTCTTCGTAAATCGGATTGGCTATCTGCACACCCCCGTCTGGATTCATCCGCACGAGCCCCAGATCGGTCACGAATTGACGATCGTCCATGGGCACCTCGCCCAAATGGGCGCCGATCATGATGGGCTCGATGACGCTACGCACACGCGGCTCGCGAAGACGCTCGGCCAAGCTGTCGAGATGCGTGTCTTGACGCTCGATGAGGATGTCTTTGGCTTGATCGACATGCGCCGGCGTAATGGGTGTATTGCGGTCGGTGACGACGTCTTCGACGAGTGCTCTTGCGATTGCGTTGGCCAACCACGGCTGGCCTTGGGACATCTCGAAGGCTCGATCCAGTGCTTCCGGCAAAAACACCTGGCCCGTTTCCGTAGTATGCTGCCCATAAAGCTCGACGACTTCATCATGGGTGAAGTTGCGCAAAGTGAGTGCTTTGGAGACAACGTTGAACGGACTGGCCGAATGGGTTCGATCCGCTCCACCCGAAGCGAGCTTGTAATCACGGACGTTGCGCATGCCGATGACCGCCAGCGACCAGGGAAAATGCTCGGGTCGATCAGGATGGCCGTCGCGTAGTTGGCGCAAAATGGCCAGAAGCGTTTCACCCTCGAGCGCATCGATCTCGTCGATGAAAACGACGAGCGGCCTGAGACATGTTTCGGCCCACGCTTGCAATGCGTAGCGGATCCGGCTGCCTACCGGTGCATCGGGCCACGGCGGCGGTTGAAATGCGGCCGGCATGCGAACTCGTGCACTCAACTTCCACGATCCCAAGATGGCGTCTTCCGCCATGCCCACGTTGTCGCGAAACGGCACCGCCGTTTCCACCGACACGAGCACCGCTGCATACGTACCCTCTGCCGTGAGCTCTTGGGCGAGCGTGTGGAGCGCAGTCGTTTTGCCGACTTGCCGCGGCGCATGAACCACGAAGTATTGCTGGCCGTCGATGAGCGCTCGCACGCCCGGCAAGCGCCGCGAGGCTGGCAATGTGTAGTGAATACTCGGCTTGTTGACCCCGGCAACGTTGAATTGGCGCGGCATGTTCGGGACCATCCGGCCAAACGTAAACGATGTCAAGCACGCGGAAAGCATTGCTTCAATCGAGCCTCAATACCTCCACCGTCGTCGCAGACGTGCCCGCAATACGCGCCGGCTGCCTTGCTCGAGCGTTCCACGATACCTGATACACCTCCGTGCCCGGTCGCTTCACGATCCACACCGGATTCACATAGAGAAAACCTTTGCGCCATCGCGAGGGCGGAATCGACAGCGGCTGCCCCACTTCGCGCAATGTCGGATCCGCCATCGTCAGCGACCCCCGCGCACGCTCGATCACCCGCGATCGCACGACCATGGACGATGCCAGAGGCATGGGACCGGGCGCGCGAAACACGATGTCGAGCCGCGGCGAAACCCCCTCGATCATTCGTACACCAACGATCTCCGGCCCACCTTCGAACGCCGCCGAAACAGGGCGCAACTGCTGCTTCATCCGCGCCAAGTTCGCCGCAGCCCCTGCTTCGTCGCCATGCGCCACGGCGATGTTGTGCGTTATGCGCTGCTCGTCGAACGTCGTTGGAAGCCCTTCTGGAACGGTCGCATCTTGCTTCCAGTGCGTGCGAAGCTCCCACGTGAGCCACGGATCGGGGACGATGGTGCGCACGGGTTCCGTCGCCGAAACGAACATCCACTCGAACAGCGATGGCTCGCGCTCCGCAAATGAAAATGCATCGATGGGCGCCGGAGGCTTGCGTGGATCGACGTGCCAAAATTGCCCCACGGCCGTCACGTGAAAGCGGCTCGCGACCGCGGCGAGCTGTTCCTCCGAAGCAAAACGACTGCTCAAGAGGTATGGTTTTTCCTTACCACCCGGCGAAGCAGCCGGCAGCGGTCGGTTCGTCCTGACAACCCGCCCGCCAAGCGCCCAGGTCTGCGACCAATTCGCATGCATGCTGTCGTGGAGCTCGACGACCGCGTCCTGGACAAACGCTGCGCAACGTCCCGGAGAAACGTCGTCTTGTCGCCGTCGGATGCAATGGGTAAGCCCTTCTCGTTGAAGCGACCACCCGTGCGCCGCGCATACACGGCCGCTGGAGCGCCATCGCGAAGGATCGCCGCGAAAACCGGACCGAAAAGCGCGAGCGCGACGAGCCCACTCGCAGCGAAGTTCGTTTCTCTCTCCAAACCACGCGCGCGCCGAATGATCCCCCGGACAAACTCGATGCCCGGCGCGACCGTCGCGACGAGCGCGCCCATCGCAAGCGCAAAATACGCGCCGAACGGTTGCGGCCAAAAGACGTGGATGTCCGCACCTTGTTTGAACACGACGTACTGAAACGTCGCCATGCCCAGATACGCGAGCGGGATGAACTCGACGTCCGCACGCGTCACGACGAGCCGCACGACACTCACGATCGCCGCGATTTTCCCGAGCGCGATCGCGATCGGCGTGAACGACAGCTCGATCCAGTAACGCCTACTCGCAAGCACCGCGGACAGCGGCACGCTGTTCCCGGACGAACGCATCCCGTAACTCGCCAAGAGATCCCCGAGCTTTCCCGACTTCTGGAACACGGCCAGGTAAAACACGCCCGAGAGAACCGACAGCGTGGCCCACGCGATCCACGCTTCGGCGTAGCGTCGCTCGTGCACGGGGCCGAACATCCGGCGCCCGCCCAAGTACCCTCGAAAGAGCCAAAACCCAAGCAAAAGCCCGGATAACACGTACGCCGGCCAGTCCGTGTGCAGCGCCATCACGAGCCCCACGGCGCTTGCAACGAGGTACCTCGAGCGGTTTGTCTGGGACAGTCGCACCCATCCCCAGATGGCCACGAGGGTCCAGAACATCAGGGGCACTTCGAGCACGTTGAAGTTGGCGAAAGCGAGCGTGATGGGCAGAACGACGAAAGCGAGCGCCGCGGCTGCGCCCGATGCAGGACGCCAGATCGCTCGACCGAGCGCATAGAGGATCGCTGGCGTGAGGGTGGACAGGACAATCGCGGGCAAACGACAGACGACGTCGTGTCGGCCGAAGATTTTCATGAAAAATGCCGTCACCCAAAAGATTCCCCAAGGGTGATGGCAATAAAACATCTCGGGGCCGGGCCGAGTTTCCGTGTAATCCCAAACCGGGCCGACGATGCCCCAACGCAGCATGTTCTCCGCGATGATCCCCATGCTCGCGGCTGCGGCCCAATGACCTGCGAGCACTGGGCCGAGCATCTCCCACGATGCGACGAGCGCCATCCATGCGGTCGCGATCGCAGTCGCGATGCGCGAAACGCGCACTTCGAGCGCGCTCGCGATGGGCAAGCCGTCCGAGCCTCGAGACAAGCGAAGCGATGGGCGGGAATTCATGCGGGGCGTGAGGGTAGCGGATCGCATCGAGACGCGCCGTGGTAAGTTGCGCCGAGTGGGTTCAGCCATGGCACACGCAGCTCGAATGGCTCCCGATGCGAGCAGATGGGTGATCCGGCATCGAGGTCGATGCTTGGCCATAACGCGACGTTCTGTAAGTCGATCGGCCAGGTGCCGATTCGTACGACCATCGAAAAACGCATGGATATGCGTTTGGCATGGAGAACGCATGGTGCGTACATGTTCGCGTCCTGAAATGGGTGAACTTTCTATGAATGAGACTTATCGGCCACATCGAGGCTCGTGCTTCACGTCGGATGCGATTGCTCAAGCTGTGGCGGCAGTGATACCCAGCACGACCGAAATCATGTCGCACAGCCTGCGTTCTGCCGCGAGGCTTTCTCCCTCGTCGTTCGTCTCGAAGGCAATCCGAGCACCCAACGTGCTGATCGTCTGCACGGCGACGAGCGCCGAATCGTAGCTCGGCCCCGGCCCCTGTCCGCGTTCGGCGATGTACGCTTGAAGCCACCGGGCCATTTCACGCTCGAATGCATTGATGACCAGCAACTGTCGCGGACCCAGCGCATGCTCGAATGCAGCTTCGAGCACCGTGCGATGCCGTCGCAGTAGCCGTACATACGTGCCGACGACATGCGAGCAGACGTGATGCACGGGTATGTCGAGCGTACATGCAAGGCACTCGACCACTTCGCGCTGCGTCTGTTGGATCAGATGTTCGAGCAGCCCCTGCAGGATTTCGTCTTTGTTCGAGAAGTATTGGTACAGCGAGCCGACGCTCACCCCAGCACGACAAGCAATGCGATTGGTGGTTGCGGAGTCGTACCCGAAGCCAGAAATGATCTGGGAAGCCGCCGAAAGAATGCCGTCAACGAGAGTACGCGAGCGATCTTGGATGGGTCTTCTGCGTCCTAATTTCCGTTCCATCACGAGTCGTCAAACACGAGCAAGCAGGACAAACATTGGGCCAAGGACCTTCCATTGCGCTGATTTTCCCGAAGTTGCGCAACGGTGAAAACGCGAGTTGAACATGCGCGCATCGGCGCGTCAAGCTTGCGCGTGCTCGATGATACCGGGAAATGAGCCCCGACGTCATCGAGAAAAAACTTCAGCGAGGTAACGGAACGTGACGTTTAAATTGACGAACGCAATGGCGATGCTTGCGCTGCTTGCGATGGGCACGGTCGTATCGGCGGGATGCAGTGAACAGTGCGTGGATGGAACGGCTTGCGCATGCGCTGGGGAAACGTGCGAGCTGGCGTGTGAAAGCGCGACCGGCGGCAACTGCTCTCTGGATTGCACGGACGGCGCGACCTGCAAATTCGATTGTCCGGGCGGCAATTGCTCGGTGAATTGCAAAGGGGCCAAATCGTGCGAAGTGACGTGCGCCGGCGGCGGCTGCGGCTTGAATTGCTCGGGCGGCACCGAGGTCTGCAAAATCACGCAATGCACGCAGGCGTGTGGCCTGACGTGCGGTGATGCAACGACGTGCTCGTCGTCCTGCGACGCATTGAGCGCCTGCACGAAGAGCTGAAAAGCCTCCGGTCCACGCGCGGTCTTGGTGTTAAAAACCACGGTTCCAGAGCACGCAGACCGGATAGCTCGACATCCGCAGGCGTCACGACGAGGCAACTTTCCCGAGCACATTCGTGGTAAGTAGCTTCGAGTGGATCACGTCGAACGGATGAAACGCGCTTTGCAGCGCAAGCCTCTCGAAGCAACCCTCGCGCTCGTGGCGCTTGCGGCAACTTTCTATGTGGTCGCGTTTCCGCTGATGGTCACGCGCTGGGCGCCGATGACGGATCTGCCGTTTCACACGGCAAACACCAGCATTCTGCGGCACTACTTCGACGCTGATTTCCACTATCGCGAGCAGTTCGACATCCGCCCGATCGGCATTCCCTACATATCGACGTACGCTATCGGCGCGCTGCTCATGTTCGTCATGCCCTCGTGGATGGCTGCGAAAGTCGCTGCTGCCGTCATGTTGGCGATGCTCCCCGTGGGCCTTGCGGTGATGTTTCACGGCATGAAGAAGAGCCCACTCCTCGGTTTGGCCGGGCTACCTTTCGTCTGGAATTTCTTGACACATTGGGGATTTTTGAATTTCGTCGGAGCCATCGGGTTGTTTTGTTTGGCGATTGGCTTGACTCTGCTTTTACTCAACAAACCCACCTTTCGACGGCAAGTGCATTTGTGTGCGGTGCTCGTCTTGCTCTTCTTTACGCATATTTTCCGCTTTCCTTTTGCGCTCTTCGGGATCGTCGGAACGGCCATCGTGATGTACCCGGCAACGCGCAGGTTTTGGCCCATCGTCCCGCCGCTCGTCCTACCTTTGGCGCTTTTTGGAGCTTGGTTTCAATTTCGACCGGATTCATTGAGTGCTTCTTCGATCAAGCTCGTAAACATCGACAAAACTCGTCTTCGCGAATTCGCTAACTATTTACTCGAAGGTGGGTTTCAGGATCGACACGAAGCGGCTGCGCTTTTGACGAGTTATCGCGCGGTCGGCCTGGTCGCGATCGTGCTCATTTTGCTCGTCATTGCCGATGGGCGTCTCGCGCGTCGTACGAAAAAAGAATGGGCGTGGAGTATTGGCATCCTCTTCGTGGCGCTTGGATGTACGGGAGCGTTTTTCCTGCTTTTCATGAAATTGCCGATGGAGGCGGGGCTATGGTGGTACATTTATCCTCGCGAAGCCATCTCGACAGCATTTTTGGCTCTGGCGTTTTTACCTGACTTGCCCAAATGGGCCGTGCTTCGAGCGCCAATCGTATTGGCTCTCGCCCTCGGGCCGCTTTCCATCGCTCGTTCGGTATCGACGAATTATCGAGCATTCGACCAAGTGACGGAGGATCTTCATCAGATTTCCCGCGCGATCCCGAAATCACCCAAATTGATGTATTTGATCTTCGATCACGGCGGTTCGACCAAGAAAAACACGCCATTCATCCACCTGCCTGCATACATCCAAGCAGAAAAAGGCGGGTGGCTCAGTTTTCACTTTGCCAATCTCGCCACCACGACCGTCGTGTACCGAAATCCGCAAGAGCCCGGCGTCGTCCTCCCGCCGCCCGTGCCCCTTCGCTGGGAATGGACCCGCAACGTTTTCGAGTGCTCGAGCAGGGCCGCTTCTTCGATTGGTTTCTCGTCCGCAGTCGATCATCGCCCGCCGCCTTGTTTCACGCCGATGCAACGATTACACCGGTCGAGCACGTCGGTTCGTGGTGGCTTTACAGGCGAGCGGTGCCAAGCAACCACGCGAATTGACGGCTGCAGCAGTTCCACTACAACGTCGCGCATACCTCGTGGCCATACGCCGCGATGCTACGCTGCGATTGACGATGACGAACCCAGACTCCGAACGATCTCTCGATGAACACCGGGCAATCACGACGGAAGAGCGACTACGTACGCTCATCGAGGCATCGCCCGATCCCATTTTCATGAAGGACGGCAGCGGTAGGTGGCTCGAAGTAAACCGCGCCGGGCTCGAATTGTTTCAATTGGAAAATGTGGATTACCGCGGCAAAGACGAAATGGAGCTCGGTCCATTTACGCCGTACTACCAAGAGGCGCTCCTTTGGTGTCGAACCACGGACGATCATGCGTGGCAGGTGGGAAAGCTATCGCGCGAAGAAGAAAGCGTGGTGCGCCCGGACGGGTCGATCCGTACGTACGATGTATTCAAAATTCCTCTATTTTACAAGGATGGCAGCCGCAAAGGGCTCGTCGTTCTCGGGCGAGACATCACCGAACGTAAACGCGCCGAAGAAGAACGCGACCGATTGCTCGAAAAGGAGCAAACCGCCCGAGCAGCCGCTGAACGCGCCGAACAGCGCTCGTTGTTTTTGGCAGGAGCGAGCCGAACGCTCGCCGGAACACTCGATTACGACGACACGGCGAGCCGCTTGGCGAATTTGTGCGTACCCTTCGCAGGCGATTGGTGCGCCGTTTGGTCGGCCTTCGGCGACGGATCGACTCGGCTTGGAGCCATTGCGCACGTAAGTCCCATCGCCGATCAACTCCTCATGGAAACGCATGGCTTGCGTTTCGATTGCAACGTCACCGAATGCCTGGGTCGAGCCATTCGATATGGCAAATCCACGTTGTGTACCGACCTCGAGAATGCGCCTGCTGCATTGCGCCTCTCCGCGATTGGTTCGAACAATCCGGAAGACCTTCGAATCGTCGATGCCCTCGGCCTCGGCTCGTTCATCGCCGTGCCGCTCGCCATTCATGGTCGTACGCTCGGAGCCCTCACGCTGGGGCGAATGCCCGGTTCGCCGCCGCTGACGGCAACGGACTTGGATCTCGCCGAAAACCTCGCGCGTCACGCGAGTTTGGCGCTGTCCAATGCACGCCTGTACCAACAAGCGCAAGATGCCATCGTCGCGCGCGACGAGTTCTTGTCCATTGCATCGCACGAATTACGAACGCCGTGCACGTCATTGCGTCTTGGAATCGAAGTGCTGCTCCGCCACGTGCGACAAGAATCACTGTCACGCATGTCGCCCGCATTTCTCGAACGATTGCTCGTCACCACGGACCGGCAAAGCAGGCACTTGCTTTATCTGATCGACCGATTGCTCGATGTCTCCCGCTTCGAAACCGGTCAACTCGACCTGAATTTCGATCACGTGGATCTATCGACGATTGCGAACGATGCTGCCAACGAATTGCGTGAAGAGGCCATTCGTGGAGGTTCGGATGTCTCGGTCCATGTCGAGGGACCCGTATGCGGAACTTGGGACCGCACACGTATTTCGCAGGTCATCACGAACCTCCTCACCAATGCGATCAAGTATGGCGAGGGCAAACCAATAAGCATCCGAATCTGGTCCGATGGCGCGAATGCACATTTCAGCGTCGAGGATCGCGGCATTGGGATTCCGCGTGAGCAACAGGAACGCATTTTCCGTAGATTCGAGCGAGCCGTATCCAATCGCCACTATGGCGGATTGGGACTTGGGCTCTACATTTGCCAGCAAATCGTCGAGGCACATGGCGGGAAGATTTGCCTGGTGAGTAGCGACGGGAAAGGTTCGCTGTTCACCGTGACGCTGCCCAAAACATGCGCGATCGTGGCGGCTTGAGCGCGCGCCCCGCCAAGCATTGTAGAGTTTCTACTTCATGCGCATCGCGTGCACGTGCACGGGACTGCGTTCGAGCGCGCATCCAGGCACATTCTTGCTGCACTTCGCCTTGATGCTCGGAATCACGTCCGCCGGACGCACCTTTTGCCATTCCTCCCAAGCGACGGATACTTCCTTTTCCGCAGCGCCGAGCGCCCCGAGCGACAAAGCCTGAATGCGCAGCAAATCGTGATCACGAGGTTGCATGACGAGCCCTCGACGTACGGCTTCGAGCGCCCCGCGTGGATCTCCCGCACTCGCCCGCGCTGTTGCAAACATGACCCAAGATGCGTCGTCGGACGGCGCGCGACCGGTCGCATCACCCAGCAAAGGCGCAGCTTGTTCTGAAGCGCCAAACCTGCGACAAGGCTTCGCCGCGCAAATACGCGATGGCCGGATGATCCGGCACGAGCTTGGAGAGGCCATCGACCCACTTCAATGCTTCATCCACGCGCCCCTGACGACCGGCAAGCATCGCCAAGGCGCCCATGACGACGGCTTTCGGCCGCGGATCGGTCGTACCTTCGAGCGCCTCGAGCGCCGCCAAAAGCTCGGCCCCGCTTCGTCCCGACGCTCTTGCAATGCGCCAACCATTCCAAGGCCGTGATCGTACAGCCTACGCCACATGGGCTTTTTCGGCATTGCCGACGCAATCGGGGGCACGCCCGTACCAATCCATGATTCCGCTTCGGAAACCGTGGTGATCGGTTGGGGCACGCAAGCATCGAGCTTCACGCCGTTTTGCTGAAATGCCTGGCCTCGGGCATTACGCGTGGCTTCGCACGAGACTCGCTGCACGGGCAAATTGCGCGTCCGATGCCGCAACCTCGCAACGACGCGCAATGGGAAAACCACATTGACAGGAACGTCGAGCGCATATTCGACGACCTGCGCCGAACGCGGGGGCATCGTGTGATTGAAAACGGGCGCCCGGAATTGCTCGGTTTCCCGTTCGAGACGCGGTTTGCCGTCCTCGCCGAGCTGCAACGCACGCAATCGGTGAGCCGTGGGATCGTCACCCGTGCGTTCATGCTCGAGCCCCGCCTCGGCAATGAGCGCACCTTTCGCGTCGCGCACTTCCACTTCGATCCACGTATCCTGCGCGTCCATCACGCCGCCCGGAAAACGATGTCCGACGCGTTCATTTCCGCAATGCCACGTCGATGACGATGTGCTCGCCGGGTTTGACCGGTGCACCATCGGCGGGTAGCGATCGCCGTCCGCCCTCGCCAATCACGGCTGCGATATCGATGGACGCGGCACCTTCCAACATCGCCTTTGCGAGCGCCAAATTCTTTTCGTCGCCGCGCATTGCCGCGAGCCATGTGTGTGCTCCGACAAACCTATGCGAAGCAATCGTACCATTTTTCGCAGCGGGATCATTTCGCTCGGCGCGTTCACGTGGCATGTGACAGCCGCGACAATCCTGCATTGGCACTTCTTCGTCGAGAAAATGCACCCTGGAGCCCGCATAGGCCGATTGTTGCCAAGGCGTCACGTCGTCTTGGCCAATCAAGAAGTGGGCATTGCCCGTTCCTTCATGGAGAAACGCTCGATGGCACGATACGCAAAGCGCGTTCGTCCGAAGAACGCTCGATGCAGCACCTTTCTTGTGCACCGCAATGCTATTGGGATCGCCTTGTACGGGAACCGGAATCGGCTCGGCAGAGAGCTCGTAGCTGCCATTGCCGTCGACGCGCGTGGATACGATTCCGTGACACGTTTTGCATCCGATACCCGCATGGGCGCGGACGTCGTCGGGCTCGATGGGAGCGTCCATGGCGCCGTCGACGAGGAGTGCGATATCGTGACAACCGCCGCAAAAACGGCTCGTTTTTTCGCCCGCGTCGGCTCGGAAATCGATCAATGGATCCGCGATAAATGGGGTTGTTGAACGACGCGAGGGCATGGGCGCTCGACTGATAACCCGCCGCGACGTCGGAATGGCATCCTTCGCATTCGCCGCCGTCACCGAGGCTTTTCCGTTCACTTTGCCGCGCGTCGTCGTCTCGGATGGAGCAAACGCGACGCTCCAAACGGGTGTCGTCGCTTCGAGTGGCTCATTGGATCGCGCGTCGTCTCTGGGCGTGGGGACTTGTGCGGGAACGTCGGTTGCTTCCGTGGACGGCCCGCGAGCACACGCAGCCGCAGCGAAAATCGACGCGAAGAGCAGTAGCGGAAGTCGAGCGGATCGAACGGGGCGCATCGGGATACGGGTATCACGCTTCGTGGGTGAACGGCAAGGGCGCTTGATGCGACCCGCGACAATTTGTGTCACACGCCCAGCTACAAACGAGCACCTCGACAAACGACCGAATGCGGTGTTAACGTGTCTCGAAGAGGCGATACTGCATGCTGTGCTGGTGCCCGCGATGCACGTACTATCATTGCATCCGCGTGCGCACTTCAAGCGCCATCCAACGGACTGTTGCCAACCAACATAGACACTCGCCATGAAGTTTCGTTTCCATGTCTTAGGGCTGCCGCATACAGCGACAAACCGCGACTACAATGCGTGCGCGTACACCCAGAAAAACCTCAAGTTCATCCAGATGATGGGGGCGCGTGGACATACGTGCATTCATTACGGGAACGAAGGCTCCGCCGTACCATGTGAACACGTTGAGATTTTCCGCGAAGAAGAACGGGCAGGCTGGTTCGGTGCTCACGACAAGTCGCGGCTCTACGACGTCGACTGGGATCCAAGGATGCCGTATTGGCAGGTATTCAGGGAGAGAGTGATACCGGAGCTTGGAGGGCGTATGCGGCGGGGTGACTTCATCTTGACCCTTGCCGGGAACTGCCATCAATCGATTGGCAATGCGTTTCCAGGAAGCTATTCGGGTACGCCGATTGGACCGATGATGGTGGAGTACGGCATCGGATACTACGGACGTTTTCACGCTATCGCGTGTTCGAGTCACACGCGCACCGCGAGTGGTGGCATGGCCGCCACGACGACACCAATGAGGACAATGACGATGCCGTCGTGCCAAACTACTTCGATCGTCGTGACTCGCCTCCATCGTGCGTCGAGTGGGACAAGCGCGACGAACTGCATTCGAACCTCCCGCAGTCCACGCGCTCCAAGCTTCAGACCGCGTTGGCCCATCCCTACTACTTATTCGTCGGGCGCCTCATTCCATCCAAAGGCTGGAACGTTGCGGTCGACGTCACTGCCGCGATCAATGCACGCCTTGTTCTCGTTGGTCAAGGCGACCCAGGAGGGCTCCCGCCACATGTTCATCACTACGGCCATGCGTCCATCGAGGAACGTGGCACGCTGATGGCTTGAAACCGCAACGTTTGTCCCGACGCACTATCGTGAACCTTTCGGTGGTGTCGCAGTCGAGACGCAGTTGTCTGGTGCACCAGCGATCACGACGGACCACGGTGCATTCGTCGAGACAGTCGAAGCGTCGTGGCGTTGTGCCTCGCATCGCGAGTTCATCGATGCGGCTGAGCGCGCACGACATCTGTCGCCGGAAGCGCGTCTTGCGATCCGCGAGCGGGCACTCGCACGCTATTCGTTCGAAGCCGTAGCTCCGCTGTACGAGCGGTATTTCACGCGCCTGTATGCTCGATGGGGTCGAGGTTGGTACGAAACGCGTGACGTTGATGTGCTCGCGCCACCGCCCGAGGATTCGTTTTGAGTTGTAGCTCGTTGGCGTCGCCCCAGCGATCAACCGGTCGATGTCAATACGCAATATGTATGACGTCGAAAGGCAAGAAAAGCGGCAACTGCGAGTATCAAGGTAGCCACGATCTGAAAGCTACTGGTTTTTCATGGCGCATTCGCAGTAGGATGGATGCATGGCCGTCCTCGACCTCTGGTTTGCCTCCGGCGAGAACTCCTTTCCGTTCGTCACTTCAAGACCATCGAGCACATCTTCGATCTGTTTGAGGTCATAGTTGTTGCTTTGTCCTCCAACGAAGACGTCGACTTCGATGCGATCGTCGGCAAGCCCGCTGCGCTCTACGTCGCATCCGGTACGCTTCACCTCGCGCGCGAGGGACGTCGGCTTGCGGGTCTGTGTTCACACATCGAACAAATCGCGACCGAGACGACGGGCCTATCGACGTATCGCATCCGAATCGTGCCTACGCTGTGGCAACTTACGCAACGCAAGAACCACCGCACGTTCCAGCATCTTTCGATCCCGGAGATCATCGATCAACTTCTTGGCGAATGGCGCATCGATCACACGTGGATCGTCGATCGCAGCATCCATCCAAAGCTCGAGCTGCGCGTGCAATACGGCGAGACTGACTACGACTTCTTCCGCCGTATGCTCGAGGAAGCGGGCATCGGCTTCTACTTTCGCGATGCGGACGACGACACTGCGGGAAAGCTCGTGCTTCACGAACGCCCTGATCGCGGCGACCTACGTCAAGGGTGCCCCCTGCGCTACGTCGACAACCCCAACGACGCGGCCGAGCACGAGTACGTAACGGAGCTGCATCTCGCGCAGGAGGTTCGAACGGGTCGCGTCACGATTCGTGATCATGACTTCCGCAGGCGCATGGAGCACAAGCTTCAAGGGCAGTCCACCGTACCTGCACCCGAACATCTGCTCGAGCATCACGTGTACGCACCGGGGGCATTTCTCGTCGAGGGCGGCAAGGGTGGGGATACGCCCGCGGCAGACGACAAGGGTGTTGCACGACATGCTGACGATGCGGGGGCACACCTGGCGGAGCGACGGCTCGAAGGGTTACGTATCTCGCGGCGAATCGTTTCATTCCGCACGAACGTGCTCGATCTACATCCTGGCGTGATCTTTTCGACGAAGGGACACTCTCGCTCGGATCTTGGGCCGCAACGACGCTTGCTTGTGACTGAGCTGTCGATGGAGGGGACTTCCACAAGCGAATGGACCATGCGCGGTAAGGCATTTTTTGCAGACGCGGCGTATCGACCTCCGCAAGTAACGCCGAAGCCGAAAATACAAGGTGTGGAGAGTGCCGTCGTCGTAGGTCCCAAGGGCGAAGAGATCCACACGGACGAGTTCGCGCGTGTTCGCGTTCAGTTTCATTGGGACCGTTACGCCGACTTCAGCGACAAGAGCTCGTGCTGGGTACGTGTGAGCCAAAGCTGGGCAGGCACAGGCTTTGGGATGATTGCGATTCCTCGCGTAGGCCAGGAGGTGCTCGTGGCGTTTTTGGGCGGGAATCCAGACCACCCGGTGATCGTGGGTCGGCTCTACAACGCGACGTCGCCCGTTCCGTACAAGCTCCCGGAGAACAAGAGTGTGAGCGGTTGGAAGAGCGCATCGACGCCTGGCGCAAACGGCTACAACGAGATCAAGTTCGAGGATGCGCGAGGGCGCGAAGTGCTGTCGATCCAGGCCGAAAGAAACCTCGAAAAGATTGTCAAGATTGACGAACGCGAGCTCACGGGCAAGACGCGCATCATCGAAGTCGGCGAACGTCTCGAGTTGACCACGGGCAAAGCGACGATCGTTCTCGACGGGGAAAACATCTCACTTGAAGCACAGGGGGATGTGATCATCAAGGGGGACAAACGCATCGTCACGCATGGCGGTCCGCTGACGGAGATGAACCCGTCGGTGCCGAAGAACAAGAAGGGCAAGGTCGAACCGCCCAAGCAATTTCCACCGATTCCGCACGTTCCGGGGGAGATCGCGGTGGAGGAGTACGCGGTTGGTATCGCCATGCGGGGGTATCCAGCGTTTCGCGAGCGGGTGCGGGCGGCGCTGGATCGATTGAAAGCGACGCGTACGGGGCGCGCGGTGATGAAGAAGATAGCGAAGAGCGGCGAGGTTGCCGTCATCATCGAGACGAAGTTGAAAAATACGATTACGTACCCGATGGATCCCCCAAATGCATCGTGGCAAGCGGCCGGCGTGGCAGGGCGTGGATCGAGCTCGATGATTGCGCACAATCCGGCCTTCGCACCCAAGGGACAAACGCCCGACGTCGTGCTTGGCCACGCGCTCGTCAATGCGTGGTACAACGCTGTCGGCCAACGCGAGGTGGGTACGACGGGGGGCGTGAGCAATCAATTGTTGAAGGCCCTTGGTTTGGCGCCGTATTCGAGATTGCGGCCGAGCGCGAACAGGCTGCGTAAGAACTTGGGTTTGCCGCTGCAGGACAGCGTGTGATTGCAACGAGCGAGGGCGGCACGGTGGACGACGGACAAGTTCGTCTCGAGACGGCGATAGGCAAGATGGATCGGGCGTCGATGGAGGTCCGTTACCGCGTGACGAACGGCCTGGAATGGCCGATTTTGCTACTAACGCCATTGCCACAATTCGACGAGGACACGCTTCGGGGGGTGCCTGGACGGGTCTACACTTACGTCGATCCAGAAGGCATTTTGCACATTACCAAACGTCTTTGGCTCATGCCCGACGATATCGATGTGGTCGTGCCCGAAGTGCCTTTTGCCACGGAAGTTCTTCCGCGCAAAGCGTTCAGTGAACGTTTCACGCTATCGTTGCCGGTCAAGTTGGAGCTTCCGTACTTGCTCGAGCCGGAGGAGTTCGACAAACCGCGTGAGGAGCTGTTTGGCGTGGCTTCGGGTGTGGTATTTTCGGTGGGGTACTTGAGCGAGGAGCATGGGCCGC
The DNA here is from genome assembly GCA_016715885.1 of Polyangiaceae bacterium. Classification (NCBI taxonomy): domain Bacteria; kingdom Pseudomonadati; phylum Myxococcota; order Polyangiales; family Polyangiaceae; species Polyangiaceae bacterium. The sequence goes on along the minus strand of JADJXL010000016.1, from coordinate 470,204 downwards.
TTCGGTTTGGACCGGCGGATCCCGACAGCGGTGCGAGTTTGACGGTACGATATGGTGTGGCCGCAGAGAACCAGCGAATTCTCGAAGGCGGACTCTTGCGAATCGGTGTGCCAGTGAAGGATTTGGCACGGTAGTCGAAGGAGTTGAGACATGGCGCTAGCAACGTACTACCCATTCTTTTTCAACTACACCGCACCCGGCGGCATTGTCAACCTAACACAAGGCGCCATTACGGAGGATCCGGCGATCTTGGATCGTGCGAAATGGGCGTTGGGAGTATCCTTCGATCCCGACGGCGTTGGCATGACGTATGCGCCATCGGTCACAGTAGGCCAGTCTTTGGGTGTTGGATTCGACCTTAACGAAGACGTCGGGTTGCTCAATCCTATCAATCATCCTAGCAATGCGGACCGAAAGCTTTTCGTTCTCGGTACCGGTAAAATCATGCGGCACCCGGATACGAGCAAGCAACCGATTGCGCTGCCGGATCTCGTGGTGGGTGCTGACAACCCCAATTTGCCTCCCGTGTACAAGCTCGGGCACCCCTATAGTTTACGCGTCAACGGACAAACCAGCGTAGTCACATTGGATGTCGAAGACAGTGCGTTGATACCACTCGGAAAAATCGAGACTGCATTAGTTACGACCAAGCTTGCAGTCCAAGGTACTGGCGCTGGAGGTACGCCCAAGCTAATCGAAGCGATCGTGGCAGATGAACATGTCACAGTTCACAGCGATTTGACGGTGAATAAAAACGTCAAGCTTCTGGGCAGACTTGATATTGATTACGTGGCGAAGTCGACAACCACCGGGATTTTTTTCAAAGACGTCAACAATGCCGGTGGCTCCGGGGTCAATCATATTCATCAATACAACCCGTTCAAACCAGGACCGACAGGCGCCACGGGTGCCACAGGAGCAACGGGGGCTACCGGCGCTACGGGGCAGACGGGGGCCACGGGCGCTACGGGGCAAACGGGGGCCACGGGCGCTACGGGGCAAACGGGGGCCACGGGCGCTACCGGGCAAACGGGGGCCACGGGCGCTACCGGGCAAACGGGGGCCACGGGCGCTACCGGGCAAACGGGGGCCACGGGCGCTACGGGGTCGAGAGGAGCAACAGGTGCGACGGGACCGCGTCGGCCGTGGTGGTTTCCACCTTGGTGGCTCTGGCACCACCATCACCATGGCCATCATCATCACCACCATCATCATGGCCATCACCACCACCATCACCATGGCCATCACCATCATCATGGCCATCATCACCACCATCACCATGGCCATCACCACCATCACCATGGCCATTACCATCACCCGTGGCGGCCCCGGTTATGGCCACCACTATCACCGCCCAACGAAAACCCCACGTCTAGCATTACATCGATCACTGGCGGCTTTTTTGGCCATTCCGCAACGCCCAATCCTACATTCACTGGGCCCGGCAAATACATTGCCATTGGTCAGGGGCCTGCCAGCGCATACGGTGGACGTTATGGCGTCACCATTCAAAATGGTAACCACTTCTGCGCATTGCGCGTGGTCACTGGCTCGCCTGGGGATGCCATTCTTTCTTGGGGAAACCGGCGGCTGCGCTTCAGGTACGAAGGGTCGTCATGGCCGGCCAACATTCAGGGAACCTGGACCAAGACCAGAAGCCGCGACGTCGTCGTCGTCCATCCCGACCAAATGATCGTATTTGGCGGCGTCACGTCAAACTCGTATTATTATCGATCCGACGCACGTTTCAAGGAAGCCGTCGAACCGATACGTGGCGCACTCGACAAAGTCCTGCACATGCAAGGCGTGAGCTTCCGCCTGAAGGACATGGATCTTCGCACAGACGTCGACGACGACCCTGAAGACGGCGATGTCGGGCTACCCATGGGACCCCTCGAGGGCAATGCCGCAGCCGCAACATCATCGGCCGACCGGCGCCTGGGGCTCGTCGCGCAGGAAGTCGAAAAGGTTTGTCCTGAGGCCGTCGCCACCGATGACGACGGATACAAATCACTGGACGTCACACAGCTCAATGCCGTTCTCGTCGAGGCCGTCAAGGATCAGCAAAAAATCATCGAAACGCAACAGGCACAGCTCGAAACGCAACAAACAAGGCTCGAGAGATTGGAAAGAGCGCTCGCGAAGCTGGGTATCGAGCTCTGAGTCTTCCGTCACCGGCGTGGCGTACCGCCGAGGATACGGCCGAGCGCGACTACGCGTAAGGCGCTCGGATGCGTTTCGTATTGATCCAACTGCGCTCTCACTTCGGCAATCATCCGAACGTTGAACCGCTGATACATCGGCAGTTCGCGCGCCAACGAGTAGGGAATGTAGGTGGGGGCTCGCGTAGATACGTTCTGCGAGCCGAGAAGCGCGCGAATCCAGGGTTGGCCCAAGAGCACACGCTTTTGGTAATGCCGCTGTTCAAGCAGAATGCGCTCGGTATGGGTCTCGAGATACCCGGCAGGAAGCAGTCGATTGCCGGTGCCGAACGCTTCCTTGACTTGATTCGTAAGCCGTTCGGTCACACTGCCGGCCGCCTGCAACCACGGCGTCCGCATGAGCTCGGTGACAGCGTCGATCGTTTCCTTGAGTTTCTTGTCGCCGGCCGCGAGCGGTGTGACGGCGGCAACGGTCGCTTTGAGCGTCTCGACTTCGTCAAAAGGAAACGACAGTTCGCCTCGAAGAAGAAGCAAGGGCGGTTGAAAGATCCCTCGTTCGTCGACCGCTTCGGCGAGTGCCATGTTCAACACTTCAATGCCCGACGCGTCGCCAAGCGTCAGGATGGCATTGATGTCCTCACGATCCTTGGGATCCGGCTGTCCCGGCGAAGGCGGCGCAGGCGGTTGCTTCTTATCGGTTTTCTTGATGCCATTGAGCTTGTCGCGCTCCTGCAGAATCGTGCGCATGGTTGCATCCTTGCGGATCGCCACTACGAATGCCGGATCGAACCACAAGACCTCCACGGGCGTTCGCCCGCGAAGCGGCGATATCGGAGAATCGGTAACCACTCCGCCAAACCAGGGGTCCGCTGCGGCATTCGATGCTGCAGTCGCGCTCGACGGAGCCATTCCCGGCACGGCGCCACTATTACTCAATGCGGCGACCGACCCCAGTTGTGGCGGTGCGCTCGGTGCGCTGTCTGCTGGATCGAACATCGCGACGCTTGCCACGAGCGGAGGTGCTGGTGCGTCGGCGATCCCTACGGGGCCAGGGGAAGACGCCGCTGCAGCAAGAACCGCTGCTTGCCCCACCGTGACCGCGGGTGCCGCGGCGATAGCGGCCGGTGGAACGACCGGTTGTGCTGCGACAATCGGTTCTACGGGACGAACCACGGGGGGGTTTTCTTGGCCAAACGGCAGCGGTGCCGCACGAGGTAGCCCCAGGGGCGCGAACATCGTTCCGCCCGCGTCATCTCGTTCGAGATCCACAGGTCCCATTGGCGGCAGCCACGCATCGAGCGCCGGAACTTCTTCGGGTGGTGCAGCCAGAAACGGCATCGTTCTTGTTGAACGATCCATGGGTAGCATCGTCATTTCAACCGATCTGTCGTCCGCAATCGATGTCGCGGAACCGCCACTGGTTGCTCGTCCGACATGCCCCATGACTGCGGGCGTTTCGCCGCTTTCCGAATCGAGAACGTACGTGCCTTCGACGTAACCCGTTGCCGTTGGCTGCGCTGCTTGCGCCAGAGCTTGTACCGTCGTGATGGTTACCCGCCCCGGCATGTCGGGGTTGTCGAGACGGATCTGACCCCGCCACGTCAACGTTGCGATGCCCCTATCCGTATCAATCCACAAAGTGTCCGCCGTCATCGACAATTCCTCGGCCGTGCTGGAACGCTCGACGCTGACTCGTGGCATCACGCCGGCGAGTGATGTCGCGAGTTGCGCATGCTGACCGTGTAAGTTTTCGAGAATGATTCTTTCGTGCGGATGGAGTCGATCGACTTGTTGGTCGAAAGGTGCGGAATTAAAAAAACGTGGATCGATTCCCTCGGGCATGGAACGCCGATTCCAGTCGCTCGGCAGTGATGGTGCGTGGGATGGTAAACGGCTCGCACGCGCATGCCACGAGGGAGCAATGGGGCCGTAACCAATGGGTGGAATACGCCCACTGACGGCAGTATCACTCAGGTCCGCGGGTTGAAGGTTGGGCAACGAGACGGTGCCTCCCTTGTCGCGCCGTGGTTCCACGCGAATGCCGACGGGGTTGTCGAGGCCGGCAGCCGCACGCTCATACCGCAATGGTACCTTGACAAACGGTGCCCCTTCATGCACCGTCCCGTCGGGCGTGATCGTACGGTCCGTCCAAACCTCGATACGCTTGTCGATCCCCCCAACGTGGAGCCGCGTTATCAGTGATCGCATGGGGGTCTGGCGCGGCGCGAACGCGTACCCAACCAGCAGCACGTCGGCGCGCGGTTTGAATGGCACCATGTCCGACGGTGCGTAGAGGCTCCGTGTATCGTCGTCGTTCCAGTGGTTGTCGTACTCGTTGGGAGGTTCTTGCCGCTCCGCAAGCGGTGAGACCCCGGGAACGAGCTGGTAGGTGGCCTTGGCGACGATGGTGAGCACATGCAGTCCCGCGCGTGGCATCCACAGAAGTGACGCGGTTTGGATGGGCCCGTAGGTGAGGATTTCCACGAGGAAAACTTGTACCAGAACGCTGGTCGGGTGGAAACGATTCGTTCGCCAGGGTCCGAAGAAAGTTGGCCTTTCACTCCATGATGTGATGTAGTAGGCTGCGGCTCCTGCTCTTGGATGGGCGGCCGGAGGCCATCGAAATGCGTGTTCGTCCTGGTACAGCAGTGATCATAGGTGGGCTGCTGGGGTCCGTCGCGGTGACGCTCCTTGGCTGCGGCAAGCTGATCGGGTGGGTTGAGCTGACGGATGATGGCCTTGATGTGGGCGCAGGCGGCGGGTCTACGAATGCGAGCAGCAGCGGTGGTGGAGAATCATCGTCCTCGAGTGGCATGGGTTCAGGAGCCGGCGGTACGGGCACGGGGGGCGGCGGCGTAGGCGGTGTGGGGGGCGGTGGAACATCAACGACCAGCTCGAGCTCGTCGAGTAGCTCGAGTAGTGGTGTACCACCGTGTTTCGATTGTCTCGAGCCTACGTGGCTTCAATCGCTCAATGGCATGGGCGATGAAGTTGTGAATGATATCGCAGTTGATAGTAAAGGAAACGTTGTCTTCGTTGGTAGCATCAATAGTTCGTCGAATTTCGCCGATAATTGCCCCGCATTGATGACCGGATCATGTCCGCTAAATACACTCGGTGGAATGGACGTGTTCGTCGTGAAAGTCGATCCTTCTGGTATACCGCTCTGGACGATCGTGGCCGGAGACCCAAATCCAACTCAAGAGGCACGATCTGTAGCCTTTGGCCCAAATGACGCGGTATTCATTGCCGGGAATTATGACGGCAAAATTGCGTTTCCTGGCGGCACGATACTGGAAAACCCGACGTTGACGACATCGAACATATTCGTCGCCAAATACAATGCCGACGGGACACACGGATGGAGCAAGGGCTTTGGAGACGAGTTTAAGCAAGTTGTTGGCGGGATTGCAGTTGATTCAACTGGCGACGTTGTCGTGACCGGCTATTTTACCAACTCCATCGACTTTGGCTGTCTAGACGGCATGATGATGCCGAACCTGCTGACCAGCACCGGTAGCAATGATATCTTTGTGGTCAAATTTCGCGGCACGGATGGTTCGTGCGTATGGAACCGGTCATTCGGCGATCCTAAGGATCAACGTGCTGCGGCTGTTGATATCGACAAGAACAATGATGCAATCTATTTCACTGGACGCTGTGCCGGCGTATTCCCGGTGAATTCAATGATGCCAACCCTGGACTGCGGCCAATCCGGCATGGATGTCATCGTTGGCAAACTAGATTCAATGGGCGAACCTATTTGGGGGATTCGATTCGGCGACACCGCCGATCAAGAAGGAACGAGCATTGCAGTTGCGCCGGACGGCAAAATTGCCGTGACCGGCCGTTTCTTCGGCACGCTGGACTTTGGTGGGGGAATGTCGGCGACGGCGCCGGGCGTCTTCGAGGATGCGTTTGTCGTTCAGCTCGATTCCACGGGCCTTGCAACGTGGGCGCGCTGGTTCAGTAGCACAGGGAAACAGGCGGGCACCAGCGTTGCGATTGGTGACAATGGTCAGGTTTTCGTTGCCGGTGAGATGACGGGATCCGTTCAATTTGGACTGAAACTTCTCTCCGCGACAGGAACGGATGCGTTTGTCCTTGCATATGATTCCTTAGGAAATACCATATGCGGAAACAACTATGGTGATACCGACGCGCAGAGTGGCGTAGCCATAGCGTCAATTAATACAAACGAAATTGTCGCAGGCCTCAACTATCAGGGCACTGTGGACCTCGACTACACCGCACAGTGCCTTGCGCCTGCGCCCAGTGCCACCTTCCAAGATGCGCTCGTCGGGAAATTCACATTGAAACCATGAACGATGCGTCGTTCAATTCGTTATCATTGATTAAAATCGAAATAATCCCTGCGCTATCGATGGACACCTAGCCTAACATTTCGTTGTGTTGTAGCCGCCATGAACCAATCCCAGCCTCCCGAACTCAAGGTCGGTAACATCATTGCCGGAAAGTACCGCGTCGAGCGCATTCTTGGTCAGGGCGCAATGGGCATGGTCGTCGCCGCAATGCACATCGATCTCCACGAGCGTCGTGCCATCAAATTCATGCTCCCGACCGCACTCGGAGACAATGACGGCGTCGAACGTTTTCTACGCGAAGCGCGCGCGTGCGCCAAGCTGAAAAGCAAACACGTCGCCGCGGTCTACGACGTCGGTCGGCTCGAAACCGGCGCGCCGTATATCGTCATGGAATACCTCGAGGGCACGGATCTCAAGGACGTCCTTCAAGTGCAGCGCGTCCTTCCCGTCCCACAAGCGGTCGATTACATGCTCCAAGCGCTCGAAGCTGTCGGCGAAGCACATCAGGCCGGTATCGTTCACCGCGATCTGAAACCCGCCAATATGTACCTTGCATCGGGTGTGGGTGGCGTGCCCTGTATCAAGATCCTCGACTTCGGTATCGCAAAATTGGCTCCGTCTCCAGCTTTCGGTCCGGAAATTCAAGAAATGACGACGACTGCCATGATCATGGGGTCGCCGCTTTACATGTCTCCAGAACAAATGCGCTCCAGTCGGCACGTGGACGCTCGAAGCGACATCTGGGCACTCGGCGTCGTACTGTTCCGAATGGTCACGGGAACAACTCCCTTTCACGCACCCACGCCGCCCGAGCTATTTGCAATGGTATTGAAGGACGCTGCGCCTCGACCATCGTCGTTGAATCCTCAGATTCCGCCCGGGTTCGAAGCGATCATCCTGAAATGCCTCGACAAGGATCCGAATCAACGGTGGAGCAGCGCCGCCGAATTAGCAGACGCGCTTCGTCCTTACTCCACACAAAACGTTGCGGCGACATCGAAAATGCAGCCCGCCGAGGTGGCGACACAAATATGGCGACCGCCTTCACCCTCCATACCGGATGGCAGCAGTAACACGGGCACAGTGCACGCAGGCGCTTCTGCATCGACGCGTAACTCAGCGAATGAACGCTTGTCCGCCAGCGGCAGCGTGCATGGTCAAACCACACCGCCAACGTCGGAAGGTGGAACCATTGCATTGTCTTCACAGCCCGGATCTCCAACGCCGTACCCATTGTCACAAACAGGCTCGAATCCAGCAATGTCACTTTCCTGGACAGATAGCCGGTCACATTCGAACGGTGCGCCCTTGCCAATGGGAGGAACGCACGTCATCGGCTCAAAGGGGGCCCTTGCAGCGACAAGCGAATCTGGTCTGTCTGGCCAAACGAGTCGATCGTGGTCACCGAACAGCACACCCATTGCGCCTCCACAGAACAAATCTCATGTCATCGCGATCAGCGTTGCTTTGGGGGGCCTGTTCTTTTTTGCAGGGATTGCATTGCTCCTGTTCATGCGCAATGGCGAATCGTCACAACCGACGTCGCATAGCACCGCAATGCCCACAGTGACAGCGTCGGTCCCGCCAGCCAACCCCGTCGTCACGCCGCTCGAGCCGTCATCGCCTCCACCCCTGGTCGAAGCACCGCTACAAGCGCCAGTAGCAAGTGCCAGTTCAAAACCGCTCGTGTCCACGGCACGCCCTTTAACCACCTCACCGATCAAAGCCCCAGCGCAACCGAGTACAACTGCAAACAAGCCTCCGCCGACGCCTCCCCCAGACGACAACCCATTCGCGAACGCCAGTCGTAGACCTCGCAAACCATAGATCGGAGCGTACGTTCAATGCGCAAGACCGTCATGCTCGTGCTCATCAGCACACTCGTCACCGCCGCGCCTGACGTGTATGCGCAAGCGACGCCAACAGACGTGGCCATGGCCAAAGATTTCTTCGAGCAAGGCATGGAGGCCATGCGTGCCAAAGACTATGCCAAGGCTTGCCCCCTGCTCGCCGACAGCGATCATCTCGATCCCTTGCCCTCCACCAAGGGCAATCTCGCCGTCTGTTATGAGCACCTTGGGCGCATTGCGAGCGCGTGGAAGCTGTTCGAAGCCGTCGCCGCGGCCTATCAGGACCAAGGTGACGAAAAACTCGCGAATTTCGCTCAAGAGCACGCCAACGACCTCCGACCGCGGCTTCCTCGAATCAAAATCGTCCTGCCACCCGGCAGTGCCGCTAGCGGGCTCAAGATCGAGCGCGATGGCGAAACCGTCGAAGAGATGTACTTGGGTAAGGAAGTTCCGGTCGATCCAGGAGCCCACACGATCAAAGCCTCGGCAGTCGGCAAGAAAACGTGGGAAACATCGGAATCGGTTGCTGAGCGTGCAGTTATCGTCGTCACGATTCCCGTACTCGAAGATCTACCCAAGTCGGACCAAACGCCTTCATTGCCGTCAGATAAGGTGATCCAGCCACAAGCCCCAAACTGGGGCCTTCGCGGTACAGCAATTGGGCTGGGCGTGGTCGGGCTAGCGGGCGTTGTCATTGGATCCATTACGGGTGCAAGTGCCATGGCGAAATGGGATCCTGACATCGTGAAAAATCAGTGCATTGACACCAAGACGAACAAATGCGACGACGACGCAATTGCACTGAGTCAAGAAGTCGGCACGTTGTCGTCGACATCAACGGCCACACTCATCGGAGGTGGCGTGAGCCTTGCTGCTGCTGGAGTTTTTTGGTACTTGTCGAGGCCGGCACCTCAAAAACCTGCATCAACGGGCGTCATCGTTTTGCCATCGGTAGCGCCGGGGCATCTTTCAGCACTCGTTCACGTCCAATTCTGACGCGGCTTCGCGCGGGAACCCGAATCCTCCGCCATCGCCCTTGCGCGAAGCCTGTTCGCTTCAGCCAATGCTCGCTCCGGTACGTCGCTCCTCGCGCGTACGATATCGCATGCCGTAATGGCCTGCTCATAAAGACCCAGTTCAACACAACAATACGCATACTCGAGCGGCATACCGTACGTATACATCCATCGATGGACGAACAGCACGTCATTGGACGGATACGGTTGGCTGAGCGCCGGATGCGCAAACACGATGGCCGTGTGAAACTCCCTCCGGCGTCGAAGTCGATGCACAATATGATACACCGGTTCGAGACGCGATGGCCGATATTCCCACGCCCGCACGTAGGCTTGAAATCCGGTGCCCCAGTCGTTGTGCCGGTCCACGAGCACGGCGATCTGATAAAGTGAATAGAATATTTCTTCCTCCCAACCGCCCCCCATGCTCACCCGTTTCTCGTAATACTCGAGCGCTTCATCGACACGACCCAGATCCCGCAGCGTTTGTGCAAGATAAAAAACCGTTCGAGAATTTTTCGAATCCTTTGCAAACGACGCCATCAGCATCTCGAGGTATCGTTGCGGTTTGCCACTCGACACACCGCAATCGCCATGATGCGTAACGGTCAATGTGTCGAGGAGCTCGAATCGCTCGTCAGCGGCTGTTTCCACGTACTCGTGCACGGCGCCGACGTACCTGTACGTTCGCCGCCCGCTAAGAATCAAACGCTGCCGATAATCCAAATCGCCAGTGAAGCGTATGAGGTACGAATCCAAGGACAGTGCGCGCTTGAACCCTTTCCCATACGACGCGGTCATGTCGCCGTCGAGGACGAGAATATAATCGGCCTTGTTTCTCGCCAGGGTAATTGCCTCCGTTCGGTTGGTCCCGAAATCCACCCAGGGGCGCCTATGCAACTCGCCTGGAACACCTTCGAGCGCTTTATGAATACGTTCTGGCGTATCATCGGTGGACCCGGTGTCACAGATGACCCAATAGTCGATGACTTCTCGGATGGAGGCAAGACATCGTTCAATGACTGCGGATTCGTTTTTGACGATCATGCAAAGGCAAATCGACTTTTCCGCATTGGATCTTGTTCGAGATGAATTGTGTTCGTGTGTGTCGATCATGTTATTAATGAGCTTGGCGCAAACGGAACATTCCACACGATGCCCCTCCCAAACGTAAGCGGTACGGGGCGCCGCCGTGACATCTGCGACCGTTATCACGATTCCGGGGGGTTGTCCACAACATTGGCAACGTCGCGCAGCGCGCGTCCCACGCGCGCGGAGCGAGGGTACAAATTCTGGCCCGGATTCAAACCGTATTTGGCAGCGAAAGGCTAAAAACAAGCCTTCCCCAACTTGGGGTACCGGTAGACTCCAGCGAAACACATCTCGGCCTTGGAGCTGTCGCCCCAATGGATCGTCTCCGATGTCGGATTTTTGTAGGTGCATTCGACGCGAAGCTGCTCTCCGGCGGCAACGGTGAGGGGCTCGATGGCATAGTTGACCTGTTCCCCAAAGCTGAAGGCACCGTCGTGCAATACCTTGCTGCCCGAAGCTCCGTCGTGGGTAATCTTCATGTTCGTCCCATATTGATGCATGTGGGGCCATAACGTGAATATCGTGGACGTCTCAGGAAAAACGCATGCATCTTCGATGGTTTGGGTGCCATTCGGAGGCACATTGACGTTCGTCGGGCCAGTCAAAATCATTTCCGCCTCGTACTTCACTTCGGCTGCGGAGACGGTTTTCACGAGCACCCCCGATACACCGTTCAAAGTGCTCGAATTGCTGTTGAAGAGATGCAAATTCAAGAGTAGCTGCGTGCCCGCGGGAATTTTGACGGCAACACCTTCGGGCATGACGAGATCGTCGGTATTGATCCCCGACGCGTGGACCATGTTCGACCCAAGGAGCGGTCCACATGCCTCTTCACCGTCGGGGCCTCCACCGTCTTTCCAAAGCAGCAGCGTATGATGCGTGCCTGGCGGCGCCTCCGCACGAAATGCCGTGATGTAAACATCGTCCTCGAGCGTCTTGCGCGTACACCAATACCCTTCGGTCCCCGGCGTCAATTGCCAGGTTCCGTCGACGAGCGTGGTCCAATCGTCGCTTACGCTGCCGCCGCTGGAGCTCGAAAACGAGCCCGAAGACGAGCCCGAAGACGCACCTTCGATGACGACGGTGCCGCCACAGCCGAAAAGCGCAAAAACGCCAAGAATGATCGCTGCATGAGTGGTTCGTTGAAGTGACGTCATGGTGAGAAGGATACACGAAATTGCGCGCAAAGTCCGCAACTCCTTACAACCGCCCCTGACAGCCAACTCAACCTCCCCCTCAGAATTTCACATCCGGATCCACTCCATCCGCTTGCATCATCGCCGCGTCGGCCTTGTCGGCAACCGAGCCTTTGGGATGCGAATACCAGCCTGATCCGTCTTCACTCTCCGGATTGTCCCGCACTTTCAAAATGGTGAACATGCCGCCCATGTCGATGCTCGAAAAGGGCCCTTTGCCGCCGACCATGGGAATCGAATTCTTCGGCGCTGGCATTTTCATTTCGGCCATGTCCCCCATGCCCGTATGTCCCATCGTCATGTAACCGGGGACCAATTGCTGCACGCGTGCATCGATTTTCGCCGCATTGGCACCGACGATCACGCCCATCCCGTGCCCCATTTGATTCATGATGTGGTGTGTCATGTGGCAATGCATCGCCCAATCGCCGGATTCGGTCGGGACAAACTCGATCACGCGCACGCTCCCCGTCGGCACGAGCACCGTCGTCTCGGGAACCCGCGCCGATACGGGAATGTCACCACCGTCCGTCCCAACGACCTCGAAGGACAAACCATGCAAATGAATCGGGTGGTGGTCCATCGCCGAAAGGTTGCCGAGCCGAATACGCACGCGTTCGCCTTTGCCCACGACGAGCGGTTCAGTTCCGGGAAACGCCTTGGCGTTGAACGTCAACACGTTGAAATCTTTCATTTCATTCGGATCGGGCCGGCGCATGCCCGCTCGAATGGCCCATTCGTGCGTGATGAGCGCAAAATCGCGATCGACGCGAGGTCCTTTTGGTTTTTTCGGATGAACCACGATCATGCCCACCATCCCGAGCGCCATTTGCGTCATCTCGTCGAAATGCGGGTGGTACATGAACGTTCCGGGTTTGTCGAACGTGAACTCGTACATGTGCGTCTCACGCGGCATGATCGGACGTTGCGTGAGTCCCGCGACGCCATCCATGCCATTGGGCAGAATGATACCGTGCCAATGCACCGTCGTGGGCTCCGGCAATCGGTTCGTCACGTAAAACCTCGCCCGATCGCCCTCGACGACTTCGATCGTCGGACCATGCACGCGCCCATTGTATCCCCAGCAGGCGCCTTCGAGCCCCGGGGCGAACGTGTGATCGACGGGCATCGCCACGAGGTGGCCAATCTTGAGCCCGTCCTTTTCCTTCATCGGCAGCGTCGCGCCGTTTGGCGTGACAACCCTCACCTGCCCTCCAGGAAACGGCCCTGGTTTCGCCGGCAATGGCCGCGCCTGCGAAGGCAACGCTTGACCTGCAGCACGGGCCGCGACGAGCGTTCCGGAAATGGCGGCACCGAGTTTGACGAAATCGCGACGATCCATTGAACTCACCTTTTCCGTGCTCAGTGTCCTGCACCCGAGCCTACGTCCATGCCTGCCGAAGATGTGTGTCCCGTACTGACCGCCCCGAGCGCTCGAGGTCGGGCGCCTCCAGCGAGAATTTGGTCGAGCGATGCGCGAGCTTTCCAATAATCGAGGAGCGTTTCGGTATAGGCAATGCCCGTTTCCGTGACGCGCCGCTGGACATCCAAAACCTGGAACACGGATACGTGCATCGCGTTGTATTGCAGGAGCGTTTCTGCTAGCGCTTTTTCACGAGCTGGCAAGAGGGCCTGCTGATAATGCCGAGCCCGCTTTCCTGCAGATTCGATTCGATTTTGCGTCATGCGCGCGCTCGAACGCACGCCAATCGCGGCAGCCACGTACCTTTCGCGCAATGCCCCGAGCTCGCTCTTGGCGCTGATGATCCGCCCCTGAGCTCGATCGAAAATGGGCAAACCCACGGTGACGTGCCCACCGAGCTCCCAGGAAATGCCGTCCTGTTCGCCGTGAAATCCCCCCGAAACGTGCGGCATGACGCCTTGGGTGCGATGCAGCCCCACGCGTTTGGCTGCTGCTTCCATTCGCCGCCCAATCTCGGCCAATTCGAGGCTTGCCGTGATCGCTTTTTTCTCCGTCACGACCGCATCGACGGGCATGTCTTCGGGCGGCGGCAAAGGCCCCGCAATGGTCCACGTGACCTGCTGTCCCGACAAACCAGCCGCGACGTTGAATCGTTCTCGCGCATCGAGCAGCGCATTTTCCGCTTCGGCGACGTCGATGCGCGAAGCCTCGACCGCCGCGCGATGTATTGCCAGGTCCGCGTCTGGGAGGTTACCGACGCGATGGAGCTCTTCGGCCGCCGCATATCCTGCCTGGAATGCGTCGAAAGCGCGCTTTTGCAAATCGAGCACCGCTTGCCTCGCCTGCACGTCGTAAAATGCAAGGCGCGCCTGAAACGCCGTTTCCAGCACGTCACGTGCGACGCGCACACGCGTCGCTTCGAGCTCGGCATCGGCGACGCCTTTGCGGAGCGGAACGAGGATCAAGGCCGAAAGATCGTATTCGAAGCCGATGTCCGCTTGGAGTCGCTGAAATGGATCCTGCGGCGCCCTTAGCGATATTTCGATTTCAGGATTCGGCAACAGGCCCGCCTGCACGGCCTGACCGCGCGCAATGCCCAATTCGTACATCGATGCACGCAATTCGCGATTTTGCACGAGCGCCAGCTTGACCGCATCGTCGGCCGTCAATGGCTTAGCCAAAATGCGCGGAGCCTCGGCACCATCGTTTTCCCAGGCATCCTCGGTCGGCATCGATATGGCCGAACCCGCGCCAGGACGCTGACCGATGTTCCGCCCCTGCGCTGCCAAGAACGCATTCACATCGCGCACGTCCGTCGCGACGGTCGACGAAGAACATCCGGTGACGAGCGCCACGGCAAGCGGCAGAATGTATTGAGCTTTTCGTGATAGGTTCATGGTTTGGTCAATGGTGGTGGTGATGGTGATGATGATCCGATTCCGCAGGCGCCGGAGGAGTCGCTCCGCTTGGAAGCGCACACGGTCCCGATTCCGGGCAAACTCGAGCTGCAAGAGGATCCTTTTCGGCGAGGATCGTTGCAACGGGCAAACGTGGAGCTGCCGGTGCGGTAGGATTGGCGGCCGAATCGGCGCGAAATGCGGTCGGCGTCTGTGCGCATCCCAATGGCGCACAAATGATCGAACAGAGCGCTAGCAAGAATCGAGTCACGAGCATCACCGAAACCTCGGGGGAAAACAGCTTGGACCACAAGGCGGCGCCAAGCTAGCACGGTTTCACGCGTCAGGCTTTCGCTACGAACATGAACAGCTTGCGTTTGCCGCGAAATGCTTCATCTTGCGGTGCCGTGCAGGAGGGAGACATCATCGGCGGTCGCTTCGTTCTCGGAAAACTTGCCGGACAAGGCGGGATGGGAACCGTTTTTCGAGGCCACGATCGTACGACATGCAAACCCGTGGCGGTCAAAGTGCTCGCGCACCACGACGCGGATGCAATCATCCGGTTCGACCACGAAGCCCGCGTGCTCGCGGAGCTTGGTCATCCGCACATCGTGCGGCACGTGGCGCATGGAGCAACGCTCGACGGCACACCGTACCTCGTCATGGAGTGGCTCGAAGGTCGAAGTTTGGCCGCGCGCCTGAATGAAGGACGATTGCCGCAAGCCGAAGCCATCGATTTGGCCACGAATGTCGCGTCGGCCCTGGCCGCGGCGCACGCCCGAGGCATCGTGCATCGGGATGTAAAACCAAGCAATGTTTTTCTCGTGGATGGCTCGGTACGCGCGGCACGCGTGCTCGATTTCGGTTTGGCTCAAGCGGCCGCTCCGGGCGCTCGATTGACGCGCACGGGGAGCGTCATTGGAACGCCCGGCTACATGGCTCCGGAGCAAGCGCAAGGTTCGCGTGGACGAGCGACTGCGCGCGTCGACGTTTTTTCGCTTGGTGCATTGTTATTCGAATGTTTGACGGGGAAACCTGCATTCGAGGGAGATGGTGTGATGGCCATTTTGGCGCGCGTGTTGCTCGAAGAGGCACCGCGTGTTCGCGCCATTTTGCCTGACATTCCCGAAGAGCTCGATACGCTCGTCGCGCGCATGCTGTCGCGCGTGCCGGAAGCTCGTCCGGCCGATGGAGCGCAGGTATTGCACGTGCTCGAGCAATTTGGACGTGGTCAATCGACGACGGTATCGAGCGAGCGACGCACGGCGCGCAATTTGGGTGAACGGGAAAATCGACTCGCCTGCATCGTGCTCGCCGCCCCGATTTCCGAAGCAACGACGGGACAATCGACGCCGACTTTGCGCACGAATTTGTCTCAATCGCGGTGGAACGAAGTGCAGCGCGTGGCCACGCGGCATGGTGGAATTACATCGGAGTTTGCCGGCGGCGGACTTCTCGTTCGGCTTCACGGCTGCGACGACCTGCTTACTCGAGCGGCCCAATGTGCGCTCGCAATATCGCACATCCTCGAAGGATTTCGCGTTGCGCTCGTGACGGGATGCGCCGATACGGCGCGAGATTTGCCCTATGCAGAGCTCATTGGGCGGGCCATTCATTTGCTGGAATTTTCCGTACGGCAAAAAAGCGTCGTGGGGGTGCGGATCGATCAGCAATCTGCCGCGCTTCTCGATTGTCGCTTCGAGGTCGCAGGGCCCAGCGATGCACCGCGCTTGTGCCGCGAACGTAGCGATCTTGGAATGTCCAGGCTCCTCTTGGACAAACCAATTCCATTCACGGGGCGAAAACGCGAAATTGGAACGCTCGTGGACTTTTTGGCCGAAGGGCTCGAAGAGGGCGAGGCAGCAACGGCGCTCGTCGTTGCGCATGCAGGAATGGGAAAGTCTCGGCTCGCGGGAGAAGTGCTGAAAGAATTATTTCAAAAAATTCCTAATTTGATTGTCGGCATCGGACGACCAGGTGCGACGTGCGCCAAGTTTAGCGTGCTTGCAGACCTGGTTCGACACGTCATCCCGTTTCGCGCACGGGCATCACGAAAGGATGTCAGCCGCGCGCTCGAAATGGTCATGACGGAAGGGAACGCTACCGGGCCCGAAAGGTTGGCGGGGTTTTTCCTGGACGAACGGGACGCGCACGACTCGACGCCCGCTCCGTCGGTCGAACAAGTGCGCCAAGCGTGGCTCGACCTGCTCGGGGCTCTTGCACGACGCGGGCCGCTGCTATTCATCGTCGAAGACGCGCAATGGGCCGATACCGCATCGATGGATTTGTTGCACGATGCGCTTGCCGAGGTGGATATTCCTCCATTCGGAGTTTTGGCGCTCGCACGGCCGGAAATACGCGAACGTGGCTTTGGACTATTTTTCCGGCGAGACGTTCAAGAAATGCGCCTCGGGTCATTGACTCAAAAAGCGGGGCGCGAGTTTGCTACGAAGTTCGTCTCCGGTGGCTCGGGCGCCATTGAATCGATCGTGGCTCGCTCGGAAGGGCATCCCATGCTGCTCGAAGAACTGATTCGATCTGCCGCGGCGGGTCGCGCTGGGTTTGCCCCGGAAACGCTGCTCGCCGTACACGGGCCTCAGATGTCGCGACTGCCCGCGGATGCTCAACAAGCGCTGCGGCTGGCGAGTCTCGTGGGCGACACGTTTTGGCTCGGTGCGGTGCTGGCATTGCAAGAGGCAACGAATGCAGAAGCGGACTTGCGTCGGATTTTCAGCCAGCTCGTGACAAGTGGGATCATTGCACGTCGTCGCACGAGCCGCATTCCGAACGACATCGAATACATGTTCGCGCAACCGACGATGCGCGAAGCATTTCTGGCGACGTGGACGAGCGACGATCGACAATACGCTCGCGGCATCGCAGAGGAATGGTTCGACAAACCCGATATTCGAGCAGCGCTGCAGGGAGGCGAAGAGCAGGCTCTTTCGGAGAGGAGGGGAAAGACGTGACGATCTTTGCCAATGAACTCGTATGTTACAGTAAGCGTAATACAAGACACAACTTTTACGTAACAAAAACCCGTCCCTGCCGCTCCTAAATCGGTTATCGTAACGTGGTGAAACGATGCTCGAGAGGCGCGAGATGACGGGCGCGCGCAGAACGCTCATGGGAATAGGCGCAGCGCTCTTGATGCTCGCGAGCATCGATTGTCGAAAAGCGCCGCCGCGCAAGGAAAACGCGCCGCTACCAGCGCCCCCACAAACCGCGTCCGCCGAAGCGCTGACGATCGCCAGCGCAGAGCCCGAAGAAAGCGCCGCGCCCGAGACGCCGGCAGCACCGTCAGCGTCGAGCGCGGGCGCAATGGCGCCCACTGGTTCGGCAGGACAAACGCACGCGCGAGGACCGCGACGAAGCTCGGCGCGCTTCATGCTCGATGGCCCCGAAACTCCGATTGCGATAGGCGGAGCAGCCACGGTGTTTTCGAAAGGAATCATCTGGCGCCTCTCGGGGAATGCGGCATCGGTGAGTCTTTTTGGGCCGAACGGTCCAGCGCTCGGACCAATGGAACCGGAGCGCGCGAAAAAATGGCCGCGCGGAAAAGTCGCCGTCGCCGAAGACGCTTCGGGAGCAATGCATGCGTATTGGATCGAAGGCAAAGACCTGATACGAAATACGATAACGCCCGAGGGAAAACTCGAAGCGCCTTCGGTCATTGCGCAGGACGCAGTGGCGGGTTCGTCACCATCGGCCCTGCGTTCTGCCGGACGAGATGTGGTCGCTTACGTCGCCCTCGGCAATGCGCGTAATGCCGAAAGGCACGCGCGGCTGTGGGTCGAGGGTGGGGGCATTTTGGATTTATCGCCCGAAGGCTCGGGTGCTTCGTCGATATCGCTCGTTCCCGTGGGCGAAGGGCAAGCGATTGCAATGTGGCTCGATGCACGACAAGCCATGACACCCTTGCATGCACGCAGGTTCGAGGTTCGCGAAAAAACGACGGCCATTGCCGAAGACGAAGTGGTCTTCGTGGGCGGGCCTCCCGAAGGGTATCCGGAATTGACTGCGATTCGCAAAGGAGGTTCTGCCGCAGGCCTCGTGCCACTCGCAACGGACAAAGGTTTTGCCCTGCATAACATTCTGGTGAATTGGCAAGGCAAAGCCCAAGTCAAGACGCTAGAATATCCCAACGGAATGGATATCGCGCCGGTAGCGGGCGCAACAGCGTGTGGGCAAGCGATTGTCGTGTACGCTCGGCCCGACGCCAAAGCACCAGGTTCCCCGCAAGTCTTGGAGCTCGCAACGATTGGAAGTAGTGGGTCGATCGACGTCGAAGAAGTGGCGGCGTATCCGGGACACGTCCTCGAGCTGAGCGCCGCGGCGACGGGCGATAGCACCGCGTGGGTGGTTTACACGGCAAACGCGAAATCGTTCGCCCTCCGTATCGGTTGCGGGGACAAAGCACAGGACAAACCAGCAGGCAAGTGATCCATCCTGCCGATGCAGAGCTCGAAAGAAATGTGTTGACAAAGGGACCCGTAGACGCTTGATTTGCGCCGTTCTTTTTGTCAACAGAATTTGTTTGTTGCACAACAACGGGAGAAGCAACTTCGATGGATCGTTTTCCCTCCGGATTTGCCGTGGTCGATGTGGAAACCACGGGATTGCGATGGCGAGCGGATCGAATCATCGAGGTTGCCGTTGTAAGACTCGATGCGGCTGGTAATGTCGTGTCGGAGTTTTCGACGCTCGTGTTTCCGGAGCGGAATCCTGGAGCGTCTCATATTCATGGGCTTTCCGTGGAAGATTTGCAGGGGGCGCCTCGATTTGGTGAAATTCTGAGCGAGCTATTGCGACACTTGGATGGCGCGGTGTTCGTCGGGCACAACGTGCAATTCGATGCGTCTTTTTTGCGGGAGGAACTTTTGCGCGCAGGCATCGTCATGCCGCGCGTGCCCGTATTGTGTACGCGGGACCTTTCGCAGACGGTGCTGCCGAAACTCGGCGAATATCGGCTTGCGGCGTGTTGTCGGGCGTTTGGCATTGCGCAAGGTCCCGAGCATCAAGCTCTGGAAGATGCGCGGGCAACCGCAAAATTGTTCGTTCGGTTGTGGAACGAGGACATCATCCAGCGCGATGCTCCACGCGATATCGAGCATGCGCGCAGTGTCGAGTGGCCGAGCGTGGATGGGCCGACGCGCGTGTATTCGCGTGAAGACGCTGCCAAGAATCGAATCGTGGAAAGCTCGCGGATGGGTGAATTGGTGGCGAGTTTGCCCGAGGGAACGACGACGAACGATATCGGCGGGTACTTGGCGCTGCTCGACGACATGCTCGAAGATCGTCACGTGACCGAAGAAGAAGCCGCATCGGCGAAGGAGTACATTCACGCGGCGGGGCTTTTGCGGGATGACGTCGTGCGAGCTCACCGAACGTACCTAACGAATGTAGCTCGCGCGGCACTGGAAGCGGATCTCGCGCAGGGAATCGGTTCGGCCGACGTCGCTTTCGTGACGAGGTTGCTTGGTTTGTCGGAGGATGACAAGACAAACGCCTTGACGAACGCGCGTGACAATCACGAAATGCCGCTGCGAAGGCCGAGCAAGCCATTACAACCGGGAACGACCGTGTGTTTTACGGGGGATCCCGTTCCGTCGAAGAGTGAGCTGACGGGTCGAGCCGTCGCGGCGGGGCTCGTGGTGAAGGAATCGGTGACGAAGAAGCTCGACCTGTTGGTGGTGGACCAGCCGCAGTCGATGTCGGCGAAGGCGCAGAAGGCGCGATCGATTGGGACACGGATCATGGCCGTTCCGGTGTTCTTGATGCATTTGAAGGCGATGCGTTGACGGGCAGACCCTGGTCCCAGTCTCAAAACTCGCGATTCGGCATCTCGGGCGGCCTCGGGGCGGAATGAAGAGGCTGTCTCAAAACTCGGAACGCGTATCCTCGCCCAGCCCCGCGCGGGGTTGAAACCCCGCGCTACACGACAAGAAGTCCTCGCGCTACCGCGCTCGGACTGACGTCATGGCTGCATGGCGAGGCCTGCAATCTATGCGAAATCGTTGAGGATTCTCGATGACGATCCGAAATTCCACAAGGCCAGTCCCGAACGGTAGTGAGGGACTTTTGAATGTGTAGCGCGGGATTTCAATCCCGCGCGGGCGTTCGGTGACACACTACGGCTCGAGTTTTGAGACAGCCTCTTTAGTCCACCCCGGGGCCGCAATGACCAATGAGGTCGTGCGTTATGAGACCGCCTCTTCAATCCTATCGCTTCTT
This sequence comes from Polyangiaceae bacterium, assembly GCA_016715885.1. Classification (NCBI taxonomy): domain Bacteria; kingdom Pseudomonadati; phylum Myxococcota; order Polyangiales; family Polyangiaceae; species Polyangiaceae bacterium. The sequence continues at coordinate 449,509 of JADJXL010000016.1, read as the reverse complement.
CGGGTCCGGTTTCTTAAGCGCCTCCACTTTGCGGAATGGGCGCAATGCCAATTTGCGTTGATGCGTTTTGGCAACGGTGCCATCGGGCGCTCGGCCGTGCACGTAATCCTTCTGCCATTCCATTTCGTGCGCGTCGGTGCCTTCGACGGGCAAGTCCTGAATGAACTTGCTGCGGCTCTCCCGCCATTGCGTGTAGCCCTTTGCCGTCGCCGGGTCGTCGTAGAGACCTCGAATCGTCGGGGCAAACAATTCCAGATCGCCTCGATGCATCGGAATGAGCATCGCAATGGGTTCGCCCTTGTTGAACGTGACTGGATGGTTCGGCCGCGTGAATTGCCAATTCATCGTAAATGTCGCGAATGCCCAATCCGTTTCGATGATGCCGTCGAGCGCGCAAATGCCGTCTTTGGGCATGTTCGTCGGGCCACGTACCATCAAGTTCCAATTGGTCGGCGTGCGGAACAGAAACGGAATCGTGAACGTGAGGATTCCGTAACCAAAATGCGTCGCCGCCATGTAAGGCTCGGGGCCCTCGATGTGCTCGATGTCGATGCTGTTGATTTCGTTCGACCCATTCCATGTCGCTCGTACGGTATGAGGCGACAAGACAAACCAGCCAGCTTGGTTGGCGATGAGCAGCGGCAAGCAGCGATTGGCAAACCCGTCGCGCGTTTTGGACATCCATTCCCGCTGAATGGGTGCAGGCGAAAGCTCCGGCGTAGCACCGACGCTCGTGTGATAGGCGATGAAGGGATATGTCTTGACCATCGGACCGGCGTCCTTGTACTCGATGTTCGTCCACGTGTGCACTGAAATCTCGCGTGCGCAGCTCACTTGGCGTACGATCGCCGCGCAAGCTGGAGACACTCCTCATGACGAACCGAGCCGGCATCCCCATGAACACGCTTCTCGAACGCCTGGAGAAGAAGCACCCCGACGCCAAGTACGAGCTCGATTGGACGACGCCGCTCGAGCTGCTCGTCGCGACGATCCTCGCGGCGCAGTGCACCGACGTGCGCGTGAACAAAGTGACGAAGACGCTGTTTCCCAAGTATCGAACGGCGCGTGAATACGCCGACGCGAACACGGAAGAGCTCGAAGAAATATTGAAACCGACGGGCACGTTCAAGCAGAAGGCGAAGAGCATTCAAGACGCCTGCAAAATGATCGTGGAGCGGCACGGGGGCGAGGTGCCGAAAACGATGGAGGAGCTCGTCAAGCTGCGCGGCGTCGCACGAAAGACGGCCAACGTGGTGCTGAACAATGCGTGGGACATCCCGTCGGGCATCATCGTGGACACGCACGTTTCGCGCGTGAGTCAGCGCATGGGGCTGACGAAAAACGACAAACCCGACGTCATCGAACAAGACTTGATGAAGATCGTGCCGAAAGGCAAGTGGACCAAGTTCGGGCCCGCCATGGTGCTGCACGGAAGGTACACGTGCACGGCAAAAGTGGCCCATTGCAACGAGTGCCCATTTACGGACATGTGTCCAAAAATCGGCATCTGACGCGCATTTCGAGCATGTGTGCCATTCATTTGGCAATCGCGACGAAATGCGGTTAAAGTCGGCGCCGATGCGTTCGCCGAGCGTTTTCTTCGTCGTCATTTTCGCCGCTTTGGGCTGTCAAAAGGCCGATTCGAAACGCGAAGGCGAACAATCCCTCCCCGATGCCGGAAGTCCTTTGGCGAACGCATCCAGCCCTTCGACATCCGTAGTCGTCGAAGCCCCGCCCGCGCCAGCCAAACCCGCGGGTCCCTGCGATGGCAAACCGGAAGGCGCGACCGCGTGCGATGGCCAGCTCGTCGTGCGCTGCAAAGGTTCGGACGCCCAGCCCGAGGTGGTGCGCAGTTGCTTCACAATCGAACGATGTGATGCGGGCGCATGCGTCGGAGCGTGTCCCGCCGGCGAAGTCTATGTGCCTCCAACGGGGCCCGACGGATTCAAAATGGGCAAAGGCATGGCGACATTTGCATTCGGTTCACGTGCATCGGGAAATGCGGGCAGTGGCATGGCCGATGCCCCGCACAAAGTCGTCCTGACAAAACCGTTTTGCATGGATGCGAATGAAGTGACGGCGGGGGCCTATCGCAAATGCGTCGAAGAAAAAGGCTGCAAGGTGCCGACCAAGCCGGATCGCTGGGCCACGTACTCGAACAAGCCCGATTACCCCATCAACATGGTCGATTGGTTCATGGCAAAATATTATTGCGAACAAATGAACCAATCGCTGCCGACCGAAGCGCAATGGGAATGGGCTGCGACGGGCGGTGATGGTCGATCGTGGCCTTGGGGCGAGGAAGAACCGACCTGCGAGCATGCGGATTATACGCAAGCCATTCTGATATCGCCCGGTGGTGACAGCGGATGCCATGGCGGAGGTGCGTCGAAAGTCGGTTCGCATCCGAAAGGCGACATGATTTGGCCATCGGGAGCCATTCACGACCTCGCAGGCAACGTTTGGGAATGGGTCATCGACAGTTATGTGCCTTATCGCGGCGTGAAGGAAGTCGATCCCGTGCACGACAATCCCAACATCGGCAATCGCGTCGTCCGAGGTGGTGGGTGGAATCGAAGTGGGCGGGGTATTCTGTCCGCATTCCGAGGTGGCGCGGTCATGACGTACAAGGTCCCGGGGCTCGGCTTCCGTTGCGTTCGCAATGCCGAACTACCGCCGAAGTCATGATCGCCACGCCGAGTATCAATCGTACGATGACGCGGGGCTTGCATTCGGTGCGTGAATGAGGCTAGCGTGGTTGCATGTCCGACCACGACTCTCAGGACGTCGCGCCAGCACTCGAAAACTTCGGCCTGCTCGACGTTGCGCCGCCACGATCTCCCGACGCCTACAAGTACAACTACACGTACGTCGCGCCCTTGGCGATGCTCCAGTCGGTACCCAAGGCGGATAAACCAAGTCTTGGGTGGATGGTGCGCGTGGTTTGGCAATCGCTACGCATTGCCAAAAATCGAGTCACTTGGGCGCTCAATACGGGACGAGCCGTCCAGCCTGGGGACGAAGTTCTGACATTTTCGGGCGAAGGGGACCTACCTGGCTCGACGACCCTGAACCTCGAACATTTGGGGCTGCCCGAAATTGACCTATTGGCTGCCAATTTCGACGACGAATTACCCACAGTGGGCGTGAGGCTCGGTTCCGATCCGGGCATTGGCGAAGAGCTGCTTTCGTTTGGCCATGAGCAAGACACCGTGCGCGATGGTTTCACGACACATGCGCATGCGATGGAAATTGCCACGAAAATGATGAAGTTTGGCATAACGAACCCGCTCGACGTGCTCGAAACCGTCTTGCGATCGCTGCTCGACGGACCCACGGGGCGTCCGACGTCGCTCGACGACTACCGGGAGCTTTTTGCGACGCTTCCGAAACCATGGCTTTTTCATCGCCCCGAAGATGACGAGACGTTTGCTTGGATGCGCGTGGCTGGATGGAACCCGCTCGTGATCGAAAGAATTTCCGCGATTCCGGCGAATTTCGCGGTCACCGAGGACATGTTCGGCCAAGCCATGAATGACGGCTTCGATTCGCTCGAGCACGCTGCGCGCGAAGGGCGGCTCTATCTCGCCGACTACTCCATGTTGTCGAATGTCGTCAATGGTAGTTTCCCTGTCGGTCCCAAATATTGTTTTGCACCACTCGCACTTTTTGCATTGCCTCGCGGGACGGGCAAACGGCGCCTGCGCCCCATTGCCATTCAATGCGGCCAGGACCCTCGCGACTATCGCACGTACACGCCTGCCGACGGTGAATTGTGGCGAAAAGCGAAGCTCATCGTCTCGTGCGCCGATGCCAATCACCACGAGCTCGTGAGTCACCTGGGCCGAACGCATCTCTTGATCGAGCCCATCGCCATTGCCACACATCGCGTGCTCGGGGAAGACCACCCCATCGGCCGATTGCTCATGCCGCATTTCGAGGGCACGCTATCCATCAACGACGAAGCTCAAAGCAAGCTCATTCGCAAAGGATTCGCGGTCGATCGCCTCATGGCTGGAACCATCGAAGCGAGCCGCACGATAGCCGTGGAAGCGCTCTCCATTCCGTACTTCAATGAAGGCTTCTTGCCAAAAGCGCTCGCGGCCCGAGGCGTGCTCGACGAAGACCTCGATTACCCCTATCGCGACGACGCGCTGCTCGTGTGGAGCGCCATCGAACGCTGGGTGACGGCGTACGTCGGCCACCATTACGCATCGGATACGCAAGTTTCCGGCGATCAGCAACTATGCCGCTGGGCCACCGAAATCGTGGCGCGAGACGGCGGGCGCCTCTTGGGGTTTGGCGAAGACGGCAAGGGCAAACTCACGACGACGTGGTATCTCATCAAGGCATTGACGATGATCATTTTCACGTCGAGCGCACAGCATGCCGCCGTGAATTTCGCGCAGGCAGATTTGATGACGTTCACGCCAGCCGTGCCGCTTTCCACATATCGTGGCGCGCCACTATCGAAGGCAGAATCCGAGAACAACCCGACGCTCGATATGCTGGCCCCCATGGACATGGCCATGCTGCAGGTGGAATTCCTGTCGCTGCTCGGAGGCGTCTACCACACCAAGCTCGGAGCATACCCGGCGTTCTGGTTCCGCGACGTAGCGCTTCACCAAGCGCTCGAGCAATTCCAGAAAGAGCTCGTCGAGATTGGCAAGGTCATCGAAGAGCGCAATCGGACGAGGTTAGGGCCGTACCCGTACTTCATTCCGGAGCGCATTCCGCAGAGCATCAATATCTGATGTTCGCTCGCTTCGTCGACGGTTGCTGATATCAAAGCGCGTCAAAGATCGTCGACCTTGACGCCGAGCGCCCGAAGTTTCTCGAGAAGGCGCGCTTTTTCCTGCTCCACGCGCGCTTTTTCCCGCTCGGCTCGCGCTGCCTTCTCCTCGGCACGTCGCGCTCGCAAGGCTTCAGCGTCTGCTCGCGCGGCCTGTTTCAATGCGTCTTCCGGCGGCAAGGCAATGGGCTGCTTGTCTGGCGTAAACAGACGCGCCAGAACTCCGTATTGAGGATCCGGCGGCATCAGCTCATCGCCCGGATTTTGGTACATTCCCAGGAACATTCCGAGCCGTTCGCTCCACAGGAGTCCCTCGCTCGTGCGCTCGATGGGCACATATCGTCCCTTCGACAATCGCCAGCCGAAAATCTTTTCTTTTATCGTATCGACGATGTAATACTCGTGCGTCTTGAATATCCGCTCGTAGATGCCCTTCTTCTCCCCGAAATCTTTTTTCTTGGTCTTCGGCGAAAGCACCTCGACGATGACGTCTGGAAACTTCCCGTCCTCGTTGTCGATGACCCAACTATTGCGGCGCGGTTTTTGGAACGGATTGAGGACGACGAAGAAATCGGGGCCTCGAAACACGAGCTTACGATGTTGCCGGCGGCCGGACTTTGGATCCTTGATATAGTAATAAATGCTCAAATTGGCGCCAACGTAATAGTCGCTTCGCTGACGCCACGTCCATTTCAAGCAGGTGACGAGCGTAAAGATCGTCCAAAACTGGGTATCTGAATCCATTTCGGGTTCGTCGCTCGGGGGGCCCGGGTCAAGCTCCGGTGGGATGCGTTGCTTGATGCGCTTGCTCGACTTCGGGACATCGACCGCATCCGCTGTCGACAGAATCGGCGACGGAATCGGCAAGGATGGGCGGTCCTTCGCCGAGGTTGCTTCAGACGCGATTTTGGGAACCCGAGCAGCGACCATGGTTTGCCCATGCTACCTGCGAAAACAAGCAGCGTCAAGCGATTCCATGGCGTGGGTGATGCCCCGGTGAGTGCTTGTTGGGCGAGCGCCAGCGCTCTGCAATCTACTTCCAGAGCGGCGGATCTATCGTCAGCTTGAAGTCCTGATCCTTCGCCGTGGCGAAAACGCCGAGCGACGGCGAATACGTCTTTACGCGCAAGGTTTTTCCGTCTGGAAGGAATTCGAGCAACCGCAAATACCCGAGGCCCCCTTCGTCGAGCATTTGATAATTGACCAGCATCTGGTGCACCGTATTGCCCTTGTCACCCTTGCTCGTCAAAAGTCCCGTACCATTGTTGAGCACGTGTCCATTGACGGTGAGAAACACGCCGGGGTGTTTTTTCAGGAGAGCTTGCCAAATCATTTCGCCATCGTGATCGTGCGCATCCGGGCCATCGTCCTTGTGCGTGGGATACGCCAGCGGATTCCATTCCTGCGCCGGACCCTTGGTCTTGAAATCGTAACGCGTACTGTCCGAATACAAATACGCGTGCGTCGCCATCATGATGCGATGCTTCGGATGCTTCGCGAGCACTTTGTCCGCCCAATCGATGACCGCCTTGCGCGTGCTCCATTCGAATATGAGCACGCCGATGGATACCTTGCCGAGATCGATGGAGTAGAATGCATTCTCGAGTTTTCCCGGCTCCATCGTCTCGACGAGCGATTTCGATTGCTCGACGAACTTCGTATCGAAATATTCGCCAAAGAACGTCCTTCGAGCATTGGCAGAACCACCGTCACCGTAATCGTGATTGCCCAGCGTGAGCAAAAACGGAAAGGTCGGATCGAGCGGCTTCAGCGACTCGCGGTAAAACTCCCATTCATCTTTCCAATTGTGCTCGGTCAAGTCACCAAGCGTCACCGCTGCGCGAATGTTCCGCGCACTTCGCTGCGCCATGAGCCATTCCACCTGCTTGCGCACGTGCGGTGAACGGCAATCGACGTAATATTGTGTGTCAGGTAAAACCGCGATCGTGGCGGTTCCAGCGACGAACGCGTCCGGTTCGACCTGCGTCGTCGGTTCGAGCTTACGCGGCCAGTCCGACTTCGGAAGGCTCGCAGGCATGCCACACGCCCGCGGCTCCGGCGCTTTCGCCACAGACGGCGCGGAAGAAGCCGCTGAAACAACCTGTCCCGGTGCTTTCGCCTCTCTTCTGGACGTGGCGGAGCTGGCCCCCGTAGGACTCTGGCCACACGATGCCAGACCAAAAACGAGCGCGAAAAGCGGTAAAACGGTGCGCTTGCGAAGCATGTGACGAGAACCCTCCGGCGGAGACCACACAACACAATCCCCACGCATGTCAACTTTCAGGTCGAATCGCAACGTCAGGTCACAAAGCCCCGCGCCGCTTGACGAGTTCTTGGATCACGATGTTGGCAATGTCGAGCCGCATCCACGGATCGTCCTGGCCAAACCCCTCGCCGCCCTTGCCCAGCGCAAATACGAGCGGCGCACCGGTGGCCGGAAGCGCGCTGCCCGCTTGCCGCGCAAGCACGCGAATCGGATCGGCATACACGACAAACGCCGCTTTGCCCCCGAGCGCCGCAATGGCCTTCGCCACTTCGCCCCTCGTGGACAAATTGTCCTTCGGTGACGCGTCGAGCACCATGCGAAACGCGGCCTTCGCATCGTATCCCGCACCAAAAACGAGGTCGTTCGCTCCAAAATGATAGAGCACGTCAATGGACGAAGGCGTTTCCAGTTTGGCCGACGATACATCGGGCTTCTTGGGCGTCTCGGGCTGTTTTCCAGCCGGTTTTTTCGCAGGTTTGTCCGCCTTCGCCTCGAGCCGCTCAATGCGAATGCGACGAACGTCACCTTTCACGTCCTCGACGACCGTTTTGCTCGTCGATACGCCAAGCTCGAGGTCACCCAGCCAGCGCGCAACCGGTTTGCGATCGACCAGCCCAAAAAGATCATCAATTGCCTTGCCAAACCCATCACGATCCGTGACGGAGCTTTTCACGAATGCCGCCGGTCCCGTAGGCAATATCGAAAATCCCGCGGCAAACGTATCTCCGCGTGATTTTGCAAGCGAAAGCAGTGCTTTCTCCATCGCCGCGCGATCGTCGTCGGAAACGTCCTTGCCAATGGCCGTCGCGAGCGCCGTGGCATACCCCTTTGCATCGATTTCCCGAACTTCCGCCGCATCGTGAATGTAGAGGGCCACGTCCGTCGCCGCTGGCAATTCGAGCAATTTGCTCGGATCCCCAACGGTCATCGTCGCCACGCGCGATCCCGCAGCGACGGGACTTCGCGGCGTTCCCAAAAAGCGCACGTGCGCAGCTTGCTCGTCGAAGTCGACCGTCACCTTGGCGCGATCGATTTCCCCGAGCACGCCGAGCACGCCGTCCACGAAACTTTGAAGAGGGCTCGGAAGCGAAGCCGACGCACCGGCAGCAGCCGTCGAATTCGTCCGCGGGCGCGGCTTGATGCCGTCCCACTTCGACCGCACGGTTTTCGCCACGGGGCCCTCGAGCGCTGCACGCGGAAGCTCGAACGTCATGTCGTTCTTGGGCATCTTCGTCGTCGTGAGATTTCGAACGACGTACGGGCCCACGTCGACGAGCTCCGCAACCGTTGGTGCAGCAATCAAGTAGTTGCCAAGCACGCCGAGCGCGGCCGATCCAGTTCCCCCGCCCTTCGGCTCGATCAGCGTGATCTTGGTTTGCTCATCGACGCGAGACACGTGCCGAGCATTTTCGCCCGTGGTCACTTGATGAATGAACTTGTCCGCAGCGCGAAGGTGAAGCGCAATCGCCGCTCGTAGCTTGCCTCCATCACGTCCATCGAGAACCGCTCCGACCACGGGCACGTTGCCATCGATCTCGCTTGCCACGATGAGCGGGAGGCCGAGGAGCGTTGCCGCCAAAGCGCCCGTCGTTGCGGGCAGAAACATCGCTGGACCTCCAACGGCTACGCGAGCCTTGGCCCAGGCAGCATCGGGGTTCGGCACGAACACATCGGCGACGAGGTCCGCGGGAATGGGAAGCGGATCGAGCACCACGGGTTTCTCGGGCAGCGGTGCCGCTTGCTCTTGCTTGCATCCATGGGCCGTCGCGACGAGCAGGGCGAGCGAGATCATGGTGCCAAGGCGCCGAGTCGAGCGAGCGAAACGCAGAACACGCGAGGTCATCACGCAAGGAAGCTAATACGAAAACGGTGCTGGTTTCATCCGCTTCCGCGACGATGGAGTAAGCTGCCGGCATGCACTGCCCCGGACCGGCCGAGGTCCATCGGTTCAACCGTCACGAAAGTCGTGCCCTCGACCAGCCAAGTGCAAGTTCATCGCGCGGGTCGGCTTTGACGTCGGCGAGAGCGCCAGAGCGTCAGCCGATTCGGTGGCGAGCGACTCACTCGGTCGAGGTTTGTCCAGTACACGCTCTCTTGCCGATTGTCCTGGCACTCGGGTTTGTCGCGTGTAGCCCCGGTCCCGAGCGTCTTGCGGTGGTCGATGCCGCACCGAGCGTGCCGCCGAGCGCGATGCCCGTGCCCACTGCAGCACCGGCGCCATCGGCAAGCGTGGCGCCGCCCGTGGATGCGACGGCAAAGACCGAAGACGTGGCGCCTCCGCCGCCTGCACCTCCGGCAGGTCCTCCCGAGCTTGCGCGGTTTCACGCGGCGCTTCGGGAGCTCGAACGCGGAACGCGAAAAACGCACGTGCGCGTCGCGTGGTACGGCGATTCGCACGGCCAAGCGGATTTCTGGTCTGGAGCCCTGCGCGACGCGCTTCAGAAGCGCTTTGGCAAGGTCGGCCCCGGGTTTGTCCACATCGGCTGGAAGCAATATCGACACGACGGCATCAAGATCTCGGTCGAAGAAAAGTGGCGGGTACGACCCAAGGCTCCGTCGGCACCTTCGAAGTCGGAAGATGGCGTGTTCGGGCTCGGCGGAATCATCACGTCAGGGTTTGCGGGGCTCAGCCGCGCCTATGTGCAGGTGAGCGACGAACAGCTCGAGGGCAAACTCACGTGGGATCTCTGCTACCGACTGCATTCGGCGGACGAACAATTCCACGTCTCGCTCGGATCGGCGTCACCGATGGTCGTGAAAGCGACCGCTGCTGATCCACCTGGCAAACTCAATCACTTGATACTGACGACCACGGGCCGAGACACGATCACGGTGTCGCCCACGCGAGGTACTCCGGACTTTTGCGGGGTCGTGATCGAGCGAGATCACGTGGAAAAACCCGGCGTCGTGCTCGATACGCTCGGCATCAACGGAGCGCGGTTGAGCACGCCGCTTGCGTGGGATGAAGCGAGTTTTGGAGCAGAGTTTCTGCGGCGAAAACCGTCGCTCGTGATTTTGGAGTACGGGACGAACGAGTCCGGGGATCTGCAAATCGATCCATCGAAGTACACGAAGCGCGTCGTTCAGCTCATGGAGCGGATGCGCAAGTTCGTCCCGGAAACGGATTGTTTGGTACTCGCACCGACGGATCGATCGGACACGCGCGAACGCACGCCGCTCGTACGTGACGCGATCCGCGAGGGTGCACGCGAAGCTCGGTGCAGCTTCTGGGATACGTACGCTTTCATGGGCGGCGCGGGATCCATCCGGGCTTGGGCGAACGAGGATCGACCGCGGGCCGCGAAAGATGGTGTGCACTTGACTCAACGCGGCTACCGGGAGCTCGGCGAAGCGCTTGCGGCGCACGTGCTCACGGGTTTGTCAAAGCAGGCCGCCCCGGGACAAGAGACCGTGGGCGCGAAGCGTGGCCTCGACGAGCGCGAGGGGATACCGGAGCGTTGATTCGGCGGCTTGTTCGTCGGGACGAACGACCAGCGGCAAGGCTCGGGCAAGCACGAGACGCACGGCGCGATCGCGAAGCGCGTGTGTCAATGGGGCGTCGCACAAGACAAACTGATGACCGTGGGCGCCTGCACGCAGGTAGAACGCCTCGGAGGCCCCATCGATCGCGGACGGGGGAGCCGCGAGGATCGCCCGGAGAGCCGCGGAGTCATTGGCAAGAAGCGTCGCTGCATCGAAGAGCCAACGCACGGCGCGGCGCGCGAGGTCACTTTCGGATCGCCACGTCGCATCGATGTTCATGCGGCGTCCTGCGCGTTCGATCAGGGCAAACAGCGACGGGCGTAAAGCGTCCGGATCGGGCGATCGAGGTGACGAGAAGGCACGCGCAGCAGCTTCCGTATCGAGGCCCCATGCTTCGATTTCGGCTGCGAGCGCGGTAAAAACAGAAACGGCATCGACGGGGGGTGGGGCGCTCGCAACGACGCGTGACCAAGCGACGAGGTCACTTCGGGGTCCATACCGTTTGGCCGTGATCAAAATCATGTCGGGCAGGCGCTCGACGTGAATGCCCTCGTCGAGATCGCCCGTGGTCATCACGCCTGGCGCAACGAGCGGCTCGCCTTCGTGCGGCTTTCGTAGGCTCGCGAGCACACACGCGCATTCGACGGCGGGGGTCACTCGGACGGCAACGCCGTCATCGACGAACAGCGCGGGAAAGGTCCGACATCCAAGCGGTTTGCCTCGGGATCCGCCGGCCGCATGCAAACCACATTGCCCTGCGGCTTCGAGATAGGCGCATCGGCCTTCGACGAACGCCGCGGTAGCGCCGCCACATGGTGACGACCCCGAGAGGGGTGCGAAGGCTTGTTCGGGGTGATTTCCGGCATCGAGGACGCTCGGCAGGAGCGATCGCGCAACCGCTTGTTCGAGTGGTCGAAACATGATCGTGCCGTACAGGCGGCAGCAGCCGCCGGTTCCATCGCAAGCGAGACGGAAGTCGGGCAGCGGATCGAGCGGCAAGGGCCGAAGCGGTTCGGGACGGGGTGGGTCGGAAGCGACTCCGTCGCTCAGGAGGTTGGCTTCGTGCAGCGTTTCGAGAAAAGCCTGGAGCGCCGAGACGCGTGCATGGGTTCCATCACGTGCAGCGGCCGCGATGATTCCATCGAGATCACGCGTGCCATCGGCGTGGGCGATGAGGTTCCATTCTCGGGTGCCAAGCCGATACGCCATGCCCGAGAGTTCGTCGTGAAGAACCCAAAAGTCTTCGTCTTGCACGCGATGTCGCCTCGGCGAGACGTGATCAGCGATACGGGGTCGTGCAGGCAGTGGAGAGCGGGGCATGGACCGAAACGCGGCGTGACCATCTTGGCCGTCGTCACGTTGGAAATTTACATATCATACGTGCGTTCGAGGACGTCGAGCGCACCACGTGGCGATCGTTACACGGGAAACGGATTGGGCGCTGCTGTCGGGGAATTCTGAAATGGGGTTCGTTCAATGCAGCTTCCTGGATCCGTTTTTTGCAAACCTGGTAGCATGCTGCGGCCATGTCCCTCGACCAGAAGCCCACGATTGGATCGGTCTTCAAGCTCGGCAAGTACGAGCTATCGCGCGAGCTAGCCAGCAGCGGTATCGCGACGACGTGGGCTGCCAAGACCCCCGACGACGAGCGGAGCTACATCGTTCTGCGCCTCAACCGCAACGTGACGAAAAAGCCCGAAGCGGCCGAAGCATTTTTACGTGACGCGGAGAGTGGAAAGCTTGCGCCGCACGCGAATCTGATACCCGTCGTTCAATGCGGTTCGGCCGATGGCGAAGTGTTTGTCGTTTATGAACATTTTGCTGGCGAGGCGCTTTCGTCGCTCATCACGCAAGCGAAGACCGAAGGCATCCCAGCGCCGATTGCGCTGCGGATCGGCCGCGACATGCTCGAAGGTTTGGCGGCGGCTCATGGGGCGACCCCCGCTTTGGCGCATGGTGAGTTGAATCCTTTTCATCTCATTGTCGGCAAGGATGCGGTGACGCGGATTGCCGGCTTCGGGTGGGCGCATGCGCTATCGAAGTTCGGTCCGCATGGGCTGATGAAGCCGGATCGGCTTGCGTATGCGGCTCCGGAGCGGGTGAAGACATTGAGCGCTGCGACGGCAAACACGCCGACGCAGCCCGGCGACGTGAAGGGGGACGTTTTTGCCGCGGGCGTCATCCTGTGGGAGCTCTTGGCAAAACAGCGGCTTTTTGCGTCGAAAATGGAGGCAGCGGTCGTTCAAAGGGTAACGTCGGGCCCGATTGCTGCGCTTGCGAATCAGCCTGGCGTAAAGGTTCCCGCCGCTGTCACGGATGCGATTCACAAAGCGCTCGAGCGGGATCCGGCGAAGCGATCGAGCGGCATCGACGAGATGCTGCAAGCGATCCGGGCGATCCCCGAGGAAGAGTTTGCCAAACCGGAAGACGTGACGGCGCTCGTGGAAAAACTGGCCGCCAAAGCAGCCGCCGCGCCGTCGCCGCCCACCGCAGCAGTGGCCCCCGCAGCGCAGAAAGCGCCTATTGCGGCACGGCCCGCACCCACACCTGCCATCGCGGCAAAACCCGCCGCTGCAGGCGACAAGGAAGGTGCGCCGAAACCTGCTGGCCTGGCTCCCAAGGCGGTTCCCGCACGCAAAGCAACGCTGGTCGGGGGTATCGATGCAACGAAGCTCGATTTGCCGAAGCCGCCTGCTCGCCCCGAGTCTCCGGATAAGCCGGCGGTCGCGAAGGCAACCAGCAAACCTGCAGAGACCTCCGCCGAAAAGGCCGACAAGGTAGCCGACAAACCGCCGCTTCCTCGAATCGGAGAATCGAAGCGGCCTGGACCTCCGGCCCCGCCGCCGCCTCCGCCTCCGCGCGCTTCGGCGCCGCCACCTGCGCGCGCTTCAGCACCACCGCCACCTCCGCCGCCAAAGATGGGCATGCCCAAGCCGCCCACGTTCGCGGCAAAACCCGAAGCTCCCAAGCCTCCCGCTGCGCGACCGCCGGCAGAGTCACTCGGTGCAGACGACATCGACGTGGCTCCCGATTCGTCTCCGGCGGCCGCGAAGGAGGCTGCCCCCATCCCGACCGTCAACTCGGCGATGGAAAAAGCGACCATCCCGGTGCCGGCGATGCTCGCGATCAAGGAAGAAGCGACGGCAAGAAAGACGACGGAACCAGCGAAAGCGCCAGACAAGGAAGCAAGCGCAGAGCTGGATGTGCCGATCGACATGGACGATGCGGCCCCGGCCAATGCAAAACCGGCCGAGGTAAAACCGGCGCTCGCAGAACCGATCGCTGCAAAGACGGAAGTGACGATCACGGCGCACACGCCGACCAGTCATCCTTCGGCGTCGCCTCGAGACAACGAAGACGGGCCTCCATCGCGATCGACGACCAAGTCGAGCGCTTTGGACAAACTCAAGCCACGCAGCACGCTTGGTCGTTACGAGATCCTCATGCGCGTCGCGCAAGGGGGCATGGCGTCCGTCTGGGCTGCGCGATTGCAAGGCACGCGTGGCTTCCAGAAGATCGTCGCGCTGAAGACGATGCTGCCGGATGTTTCCGACGATCCGGATTTCGAAACGATGTTCCTCGACGAAGCCCGCGTGGCTGCACGCATTCGTCATCCAAACGTCGTCGAAATCTTCGATCTCGGCGAACAAGACGACGTCTTGTATCTCGTCATGGAGTGGGTCGAAGGCGACACATTGAGCGGCATTCAGAAGGCCGCCAAGCGCCATGGTGGCATCCCGCAGAACCTCATCATGCGTATTGCGTCCCAGGTCTGCGCAGGCCTGCATGCAGCCCACGAGCTGCGCGATGACAACGGCACGCTCGTGGACTTGGTTCACCGCGACATTTCACCTGGCAACATCCTGATTTCCACGAGCGGTTTCGCCAAGGTCACCGACTTCGGGGTCGCCAAGAGCGCCGGGCGATTGCACGTCACGCGCGCCGATGGAGTGGTCAAAGGGAAAACCCCGTACTTGTCACCCGAACAGCTCGGCACCCTGCCCCTCGATCGGCGCAGCGACCTGTTTTCCCTCGGCGTGCTGCTTTACGTACTGGTGACGGGCCTGCATCCCTTCCGCGGCGACTCGGAGTTCAAGACCGTCGAAAACATCGCGCTGAAGGATCCCATCCCGCCGATCCAGTTGGTCCCGAGCGTCCACCCGGACCTCGACAAACTCATCCTCAAAGCGCTCGAAAAGGACCGAACGAAGCGGTTTTCGACGGCCGCAGAAATGCAGCGCGCGATCGACCACGTCGCCGCGCAATTGGGCGATCCGGTCACCGACGACGACGTGGCGAGCTTCGTGCGTAAGTGCTTGGGCGAAACCCTTGCGAAAAACTCCGCAGATTTGCGCGCGGCCATCGCCGCTGCAGACGCAACGGCTGCCGATCGCGTCTCCATGACGGGTGACGGGCAACTTCGTTCAGCAACGGAGAGCAAGCCGGACATCGCTCCGGCTGCCATCAGCGCAGGACACGATGCTCCCATTAACGTTGCGAGTGACGGAGCAGCAGCCGTTGCAGCCGTCGCCGCCGTGGTTGCTCCTGCAGGAGCCGCAAACGACGGTGCAGCCACCGCTTCACCACAAGCGAACACCGACGACGCCACGCCGCCGAAGAAAAACAAGAAAGGCGCGCTCATCGGCATCGTGGCCGCAACCGCAGTCGCTGCCGGCGTGATTGGCGTGTTCATGGCCACCGGCAGCGGGGACAAACCAGCGTCCAACACCGCTCCGACGACGACCGAGCAGGCCCCTGCCGCTCAAACGACAACGCCGCCGCCGGAAACGGCACCGACGCAAGCTCCCGAGCCGCCCAAGGCCGAAGAACCGAAAGCCGAAGAGCCCAAAGCGGAGGAGCCCAAGGCCGAAGAGCCGAAGGCCGAGGAACCCAAGGCGGAAGCGCCGGTCGCCACGGCGGCTGCGACGACCACGCAGGCGCCAGTTGCCAACAAGACACCAACGTCGACAAAGCAGACGTTTACAAATCCGGCGAATACGAGCAAGACAAACACCAAAACGCCAATCAAAACGGTCAAAACGAAGAAACCATACGACCCCGGTGGGATCTGATCCGTGCGTACCAGAACAACTGCACTCACCGCAATCATCGCCGTTTCATCTGCACTCGCAATGGGTGCCCCAGATGTTGCTCGAGCTCAGCCAAAGCCTCCGCCGCCGGCCGCGGCATCGGGTGACATGGCGCAGGCGAAAGCGCGATTCGACAAGGGTAAAACCCTGTACAACGCCAAGAATTTCGCCGATGCACTCGTCGAATTCCGAGCGTCCTACTCGCTCTACAAGAGCCCAAACTCCCACTTCTTCGTCGCGAACTGCCTGCGAGACCTGGGCCGACTGGCCGAAGCTCACGTCGAGTACGACCGCGTTGCTGCGGAAGCCAGAACCGCGGGGGAGCAATACGCGGGCGCCGTCGATGCCGCCATCGCCGAACGCGATGCGCTCACGCCCAAGCTCGTGATGGTCAACGTCACGACACCAGGCAGCCAGACCGATTCAACGCTGAACGTCGGTGGCATTGACGTCACGTCGGACCTGTGGGGCAAGCCGATTCCTGCAATGCCGGGCAGCGTCGAAGTCAAGTTGTCTGCGCCAGGAAAAACCCCGGTGACGCAAACCGTTACCGGCGCCGCAGGCGAGACGAAAATGGTGACCATCGACTTTGCCTCGGAAACGCCGGGCGATGGAGATGCGCCATCTGGCGGAGGCAAGATGTTCACGCCGCTGCGCATCGGAGCGATCGCTGCGGCAGGCGTCGGCGTGGCCGGCATGATTCTGTTTGCAGTCGAGGGCTCGGCTTCGCAGGCAACGTACGACCGGCTGGTGGAGCGATGCGGCAGCGGCCCCTGTCCACAGGCGTACGCAGCAGATGTCGACAAGGGCCAAACGCAACAGATCGTTGCCAATGTGGGCCTCGTATTGGGTGTCGCCGGTCTCGCTGCCGGAGCAACGCTGTTCGTCCTCGACCTGAAGAAAAGGAAGTCCGACGCAGCCCAGACGACCTTGCTCCTCGGCCCCGGATCGTTCGGCGTACGCGGCACGTTTTGACACCATCCCCGAGTCCCCTCTTCAACGTGGCGTTGGAGAGGGGAAAACCGCTCCTCGAGATAGGTACGCGCAAATCGGAGCCATGACTGCCGCGAACGGCAGAAACAGATCCGAGTGTTGCTTGGGAGTTTGTCGTGGTACAGCTCCCCCTCCCCGCCGCGCCGTAAGCACGTGGGGAGAGGGGGTGGGGGTGAGGCTTTAGCGGCCCCCGGGCTTGCCGACTTTGGATTTTTTGTCGCCCGAATGCCCGTGGAACGTGCGGGTAGGAGCGAACTCGCCAAGCTTGTGGCCGACCATGTTTTCCGTGACGAACACGGGGACGAACTTGCGGCCGTTGTGCACGGCGAAGGTCAAACCCACGGCATCCGGGATGATGGTGGACCGACGGGACCACGTCTTGATGACCTTTTTCGGGCCGCCTGAAGCCTGAGAGGCCTGGATTTTCTCCATCAGGTGACCATCGACGAAGGGTCCTTTCTTAATGCTACGCGGCATGGCTCAGCCCTTGGTTCCACGACGACGGATGATCATTCCGTCCGTTCGTTTGTTGTTGCGAGTCTTGAGGCCCTTGGCGAGTTGTCCCCACGGCGAGCAGGGATGGCGACCACCGGACGAACGACCCTCGCCACCGCCCATCGGGTGGTCGACGGGGTTCATGGTGACGCCGCGATTATGCGGACGGCGACCGAGCCATCGCGAGCGACCTGCTTTGCCGAGCGAGATGCTTGCGTGCTCGATATTCGACACCTGACCGACGGTCGCCCGACAATCGAGGTGAATCTTGCGAATCTCGCCGCTCGGCAGACGAACCTGGGCATACGACCCGTCCTTGGCCATGAGCTGCGCAGCAACGCCCGCGGAGCGAACGAGCTGGCCGCCCTTGCCCTTGCGGATCTCGATGTTGTGAATCGAGGTTCCCGGCGGGATGTGCCGCAGCGTGAGGCTGTTGCCGGGCTTGATGTCGGCATTGCGGCTCGCGAGGAGCGTGACGCCGACCTTCAACCCATCGGGCGCGAGGATGTAGCGCTTTTCGCCGTCTGCGTAATGCAACAAGGCAATGCGCGCCGTGCGATTGGGATCGTATTCGATGGCCGCAACGTTCGCCGGAATGCCGATCTTGTCGCGCTTGAAGTCGACGAGACGATACCGCTGCTTGTGACCACCGCCGCGGAACCGCGAGGTGATCCGGCCGTTGTTGTTGCGGCCGCCGGTCGAGTTTTGCTTCTCGATGAGCGAACGCTCCGGCTCGGACTTGGTGATTTCTTTGAAATCACTGACCGAATAAAAGCGTCGCGCCGGGGACGTCGGTTTGAAGCTCTTGATACCCATGGCTTACTCCGACTTCTCCTCGTCGAAAAACTGGATTTGGTCGCCCGGCGCGAGGGTCACGACGGCCTTTTTCCAGTTGTGGAGTTTGGCGTAACCACGCCCCATGCGACGGTCCTTACCGCGCATGACGAGCGTGTTCACATCGACCACGCCAACCTTGAAGAGCGTCTGGATCGCGTTCTTGATCTGAATCTTGTTCGCTTCCGGATGAACTTCGAAGATGACCTTGTTGCCTTGTTCTCGAAGCCGGCTCGACTTTTCCGTCAAAACGATCGGCCGACGAATGATGTGCTCGGGCTGCATGGCGTGTTCCCTCTAGCGAAGGCAGCGCGCTTCGAGCGCTTTGGCCGCCTCTTTCGAGACGACGAGGTGGTCGTGGCGGAGGAGGTCATACACATTGACCCCTTCCGGCGGCAAGAACTGGTGATGCTCGAGGTTGCGAATCGACTTCACCAATTTTTCATTGCCGGCATTATCGACGACGAGCGCCTTCTTGTCGGCTTTGAGAGCACCAAGCGCATCGACGATCGCCTTGGTCTTGAACTCGGGCAATTCGAGGCTGTCCAACACGATCAGGCGGTCCTGCTTCGCAAACAGCGACAAGGCGCTCTTCAACGCGCCAATACGCACCTTGCGAGGCGGACGGTACGACCAGTCCTGCGGCTCGAGCGCATGCGCCGCACCACCACCGGGATGATGCGGTGCACGGAGCGAACCCTGACGCGCTCGGCCCGTGCCCTTTTGACGATAAAGCTTCTTGGACGAACCACTTACGGCACTGCGCTCTTTCGTCGCCTTCGTGCCCGCTCGGCGTGAAGCAAGCTGAGCCTTCACCACCTCGTAAAAGAGATGCTCTTTCACTTCGGTACCGAAGACTTCGTCAGAAAGCTCGATCTCGCCAACCTGCTCGCGCTTTAGGTTGTAGACGTTGACTTTCATGCGCGGCTCCTAGCTCTTGATCTCGACGTCGACACCAGCCGACAAATCGAGCTTCATCAGGGCGTCGAGGGTCTGTTGCGTGGGCTCGATGATGTCCAATAGCCGCTTGTGCGTGCGAATCTCGAACTGCTCGCGCGACTTCTTGTCCACGTGCGGGCCGCGAAGGACCGTGTACCGACGGATCTCCGTCGGCAGAGGAATGGGACCCGCAACATGTGCGCCCGTTCGCTTGGCTGTCTCGACAATGTCACTCGTGGACTTGTCCAGAAGCTGATGATCGAACGCCTTCAGGCGGATCCGGATTTTCGTCGTGTCGGCCATGACGCTGGTTTTTCCTTACTCGAGAATCTTCGTAACGACCCCAGCGCCAACGGTCTTCCCACCCTCGCGGATGGCAAACCGCATCTGCTCCTCGAGAGCCACGGGGGCGATGAGCTCGATGTTCATCGTGATGTTGTCGCCCGGCATGACCATCTTCACGCCTTCGGGCAGCATCACCGTACCCGTCACGTCCGTCGTGCGGATGTAGAACTGGGGACGATAATTCGTGAAGAACGGCGTGTGACGACCGCCCTCTTCCTTCTTCAAGACGTACACCTCGCCGAGGAACTTCGTGTGCGGCTTGATCGAACCGGGCTTGGCGAGCACCTGACCGCGCTCGATCTCGTCCTTCTCGACACCACGCAAGAGGCACCCGACGTTGTCGCCAGCTTGGCCTTGATCGAGCAGCTTGCGGAACATCTCGACGCCCGTGACGACGGACTTCCTCGTGTCCTTGAAGCCGAGAATCTCGATCTCTTCGCCAACCTTGATCACGCCGCGCTCGATACGACCCGTCGCGACCGTACCACGGCCCTTGATCGAAAAGACGTCTTCGACCGCCATGAGGAAGGGTTTGTCCACGGCACGCTCGGGCTCGGGAATGTAGCTGTCGAGCGCATTGAGCAGCTCCTTGATCGATAGCTTCCACTTCGCATCGCCCTGAAGCGCCGGAAGCGACGCACCACGAACGACGGGCGCGTTGTCGCCATCGAACTTGTACTTGTTGAGGAGCTCGCGGACTTCCATCTCGACGAGGTCGAGCATCTCGGGGTCGTCGACCGCATCGCACTTGTTGAGGAACACGACGAGGTGGTTCAGACCGACCTGACGCGCGAGGAGCACGTGTTCGCGGGTCTGCGGCATGACGCTGTCGAGCGCGCTGACGACGAGAATCGCGCCGTCCATCTGCGCCGCACCCGTGATCATGTTCTTGATGTAGTCGGCGTGTCCGGGGCAGTCGACGTGCGCGTAGTGGCGCTTCGGCGACTCGTACTCGACGTGCGCCGCTGCAATCGTCACCGTCTTGGTCTCGTCGCGAACCGTACCGCCCTTGGCGATGTCGGCGTACGAGATCACCTTGGCGAGCTTGTCCTCGGACTGGACCTTGACGATGGCTGCAGTGAGCGTGGTCTTGCCATGATCGATGTGACCGATCGTGCCGACGTTCACGTGGGGCTTGGTTCGATTGAATTTCTCTTTGGCCATGGCCTTCTATCCTCGCTGCTTGGCAACGATCTCATCCTGGATCGCGGCAGGAACAGGTGCGTAATGAGAGAACTGCATCGTGTGCGTCGCGCGACCCTGCGTTTTCGAGCGAACGTCGGTCGCGTAACCGAACATGGTTGCCAGCGGGACCTCGGCACGCACCACGCGTGCGTTGCCCCGTTGACCCATATCCACAATTTTTCCGCGGCGTGAATTCAGGTCGCCAATGACGTCACCAAGGTATTGCTCAGGGCAAACGACCTCGACCGACATCACTGGCTCCAGGAGCACGAGCCCCGCGAGTTTGGCTCCGTCCTGGAAAGCCATCGAGCCGGCCACCTCGAAGGCGGGGCCCGATGAATCGACCTCGTGGTAGCTCCCGAAGTGCAAACGCACTTCGACATCCACCACCTGATACCCGGCGAGCACTCCGCGCCCGAGCGCATCCCGAATTCCCTTCTCAATCGAAGAAATGAATTCCTTGGGGATGATGCCGCCGGTGATGTCGTTCACGAAGACAAACCCCGTGCCTCGAGGCGCAGGGCCGACGTCGATCACGACGTGACCATATTGACCATGTCCGCCCGTTTGCCTTACGAAACGGCCCTCGACGTTCGTTGCTTTGCGCAGCACCGTTTCGCGATAGGCCACTTGAGGCTTGCCAACGTTGGCGTCCACTTTGAACTCACGCTTCAACCGGTCGACGATGATCTCGAGGTGTAACTCACCCATCCCCGAAATGATCGTTTGCCCAGTCTCATCGTTTGTGTACGTACGAAACGAAGGATCCTCGAACATCAGCTTCTGAAGCGTCACCCCCAGTTTGTCGAGGTCAGCCTTCGTCTTTGGCTCGATCGCGATCGAAATGACCGGATCGGGAAACTCCATCCGCTCGAGAACCACGGGATGTTTGTCCTCACAGAGCGTGTCGCCCGTGCGCGTATCCCGTAGCCCCACGGCTGCGTAAATATTGCCTGCGTAGCAGGTCTTGATCTCTTCACGCTTGTTCGCGTGCATGCGCAAAATGCGCCCGAATCGCTCGCGTTTGCCTCGCGTCGAATTGAGCACGCTCGCGCCGCTTTCCACCGTGCCCGAATACACGCGGAAATACGTGAGGTGCCCGAAGGGATCGTTCATCACCTTGAACGCAAGCGCCGCAAACGGCTCCGAGTCGCTCGCTTTGCGCGTCACGACCTTGTCCTTCTTGTCCGGATCCGTCCCTTGCACCGGAGGAATATCGACCGGCGACGGCAAGTACTGAAGGATCGCATCGAGCAAGAGCTGAATGCCCTTGTTCTTGAATGCCGAACCGCAAAGCACCGGGACAAACTTGAACCCCAACGTGCCCGCGCGAATCGCTGCGTAAAGCTCGTCCGCCGTAACGGAACCGGTGTCGCCTGCGACAAACTTTTCCATCACCGCGTCACTGGCATCCGCACAAGCCTCGACGAGCACTTCACGGAGCTGCTTGCAGCGCGGCAAAAGATCTTCGGGGATGTCAGTCCACGCGAACTTCTGCCCCTTGGTCTCGTCGTCGAACACCGCCGCCTGCATGCGCACGAGCTCGATGACGCCGCGAAACTGATCCTCGGCTCCAAGCGGGAAATG
>JADJXL010000016.1:0-125000 GCA_016715885.1 Polyangiaceae bacterium | reverse complement strand
TCTGTCCTTTTTGTCCTCGTTCGACTCTCGCCCGACGGCTCACATCGCTTGCGCGACGTCGTCACCGGTTTTCGTTGCGAGGGCGGTTGATCTAGAGGGCTTTGTTCACTCTGTCAACCACTTTTTTTTCGTCGCCGTCACCGCTCTCCGCGGCGACCTCGACTCACCCGCCGTCGCGAACTCGTCGTTCTCGTCAACGGGAGGCGCGACTTTAGCCACAACCTCCCTCCTGTCAAGAACTCTCAAAACTTTTTTTCGCGCCCTCGACCTGCTGCCTAAAAACGCCGGGAAAATCAGCCCCGAACCCGGTCAACCCCGACTGGCAACAGGGTCGACATGCTCGTCCGCAAACCACCGGTTTCGACATTCACGCACGAGCGACATTTCCGCCCCGCCCGCGAGCCGCACCCGAAACCCTTTCTCCCGCGGCCGAAGTCCAACCATCGTCCCAAGCACCTCGATCGTCTGCCACGTCCCAGCCGCCCGCATCCGATGCGGTCGCACGTGCTCCGGCGGCAAAGTCTCGACATCCACCCGAAACCACTTCGCACTGCCCGCCGGCCTGTCCCAACCAGCCTCGACGCACAAGTCCGCCTCGATTTCGTCCATCGCTCGCTCGGATGCCGCAAACGCCGCACGCGCATGAAGCACCAAAACCACGCCGTACCCCTCGGGCAACCGACGCACGATGTACCCACGACTGCGCGCTCGCACCGTGATCTGTCGCGAATCGCCAAAGTGCTCGAGCTCCCGCAACTCCGCGATCACGATCTGCCAGTGAGCCGCAGCTATTTTGAGGTCGAACGGTTCGAGGATCCCGGCGTAGTCCACCGTCTCCCCATCCGAATCCACGAGCACCGCACCCCGTGACCCCGGAATGACCGCCAAAAGCCGCTCCAAAATCGTCGTAAACGTCGACGCTTCCTGGTCACGCGGCGGCGGTACGGGTCTTTCCCTTCGAGATCGTCGCGGCTCGTTCATCGATCGACCGGCACCATCACGAGCAACGTGTCCACATCACGCCCCACGAGCACGTCGGGCCTCAGCCGCTCGAGCAGCTTGGCGCGCGCTGCTGCAGCGCGCATCCAAAGAACCTCCTGACGCACGCTCCGACGACGCTCCTCGAGCGACACCCGCGCTTCGGGAATTCGTTCGAGCAGCAACAACACATGAAAACCGTACGAGGTCGCAACGATATCGCTGAGCGATCCGCGCGCAGCAAGCATCGAAGCGCCCTCCGCAAATGACTTTTCGACACCACCACCATCAGGCGAAATCAAACGAGCATCCGCAGCAATCGGAGGCAACTGCTCCACCTTGATCTCGAACCCGTCTCGCGAGACCGCTTCCGCCGCTCGCTTGAATGCATCCACGACCGGATCAGGTTGATCGCGCACGACCGACGTCGACTTCGCCGTCCCCGCTACGGGCAGCACGGCCTCTCGCACCGCTCGCGCCACTGCCTCGGCTCGAGTGCGCGTAGCTTCATCCGCATCCTCTTTCGTCCGCACGACGGCATGCACCACTCGAAATCCTTCAGGTCGATCCAATTCGAGCCACCTTCGTTGCATGACGCGTTCGAGCTCTTCGTCCGTCACCGGCCCCGCTCGATCCGCATCGTCCAAGAGCTTGCGCAACATGCGCCGCGCGAGCGCCGCATTGACGACGAGCTGCATGCTTTGATCGGCATCGACGCCCTCGGCCTTCGCTTGCTCCGCAAAGAGCGCATCCCGAATCGCCAAGTCTCGTGCCGCAGCAACTCCAACGCCCTGCGCCGCAGCGATGCGCGCGACATCGTCCGCCACGATGATCTCGCGCCCCACACGCGCAACGGTGCCCGCTTCGAGATTGCCCGTCTCGAGCGGCGCAACGACGGAGTCCTTTGCCTTGTCAGCACAACCAACGAGCATCGTGCTTGCCACGAAAATCCACGGCAGCGACGTGCTCACGAAAGGCCGCACATCAACGCGGACACTCCCCGCCATCACGCGCCGCCTCCTCGAGGTCGAAGAAGCTCGGTCGACCCTCGAAGCGACAGCGCACCGACCACCAGCAAATACACGGCCTTGAAATCATCACGCTGCCCGAGCGCCAAGATGCCGAAACCAAACGCGACTGCTGCGGCAAAGAGGAGCACGACGGCGAAAGCATCGATGGCTCGCGACACGCCCGCAGCATACATCCATGCGCCTCACTCGTGGGACACGACGCGCACCCGAACCGCAGCCCGGCTGCCCACGCGCAATATGTCACGCGTCGTCGAGAAGCCGCTCGTTCAGCGCCGTAGGAAAACGACCGCAATCCCCGCAGCGATGAACGTAAAAAGCAGCAGCAGCGCACGTCCTGCAGCTGGTGTGACACGCCGATTCGATCGCGAAGGACGCCTGCCACGCTCCACCGCTGCCGATGCAGCCACCGTGATGATCGCAACCGCACATGCAACAGCAAGCGCATGCGCCACGAGCGCTCGATCCTCATCACGCACGTTCCACGCAAGTACGAGAAACACGAGCCCCGCACCGACGCCCACGGTCATGACGAAAATCGCACCACGAGGCAGCGCCGAACGCGCCTGAAGTAGTGGTGCACCAGGCTCGGAAGCATCCGCGCTGGATACATCGACCTCCCATGGCTCACGCCACGAAAGCGCAAATGCGCCCCACGCGATTGCACCAATCGACGCGCGCAAAGGATCGAGACGCAACGGCTCGAGCGCCGCCGACGCCAAGAGCCACGCGCCCGTGATCAGCACGAAAAACAACGTGAGCCCAACATGACGCGCAAGACGCGGTCGCGATGAACGAAGCATCGGGCCCACGAGACCCGCTGCAAGCGCAAGCAACGCAACGAGCACCGCGCTCCTTGGCGCAGATCGCGAAAGCACCGCGGGAGCCACCGTCGCTGACCACGCAACGAAGGCTGCAAGGAGCGTCTGCCCCACGGCATCACTCACTTTGAGCCCTGGCGCGATGCGCGCGATGACTCCCTTCGTCTCCGCGTCCGGACCGAAGGATCGCCGAGCAGACCCCTTGGCTACTTCGACGTCCGCCTCCTCATCAGGCCCTTCGGTCCGCTCCGCTGCCATGCCGCGCTACGATACACCACGCGCGAGACGTTCCAGAGGGACAAACCCTTCCGCCTCGACATCCAGCGCACCGGCAAACGCTCCTTCACCAGAAGACTCGTCCTCCTGCGCCACTTCCAACCCCAGCTTCGACCAAAGCCCTTTGTCGAACAGATGACTCGGGCGAACGTTGCTCAACGCCGCAAGCATGTTCCGACGTGCGCCAGGGCAACGCGCATCGAGATCCGCGAGCATCCGACTGATCGCCTTGCGCTGAAGGTTCTCCTGCGATCCACACAAGTCACACGGCAGGATGGGGAACTTTTGCTCGTCGGCGAACGCCGCGAGATCCTCTTCAGCACAAAAAATGAGCGGCCGGATCACGACGTTGCGACGATCGTCGGACACGAGCTTCGGGGGCATCGCCTTGAGTTGTCCCGAGAAGACGAGGTTCAACATCAAGGTGGTGATCGCATCGTCGCGATGATGACCGAGCGCGATTTTGGTGCACCCGAGCTCGACCGCGACGTTGTAAAGAATGCCCCTTCGAAGACGCGAGCAGAGCGAGCAGTAGGTTTTTCCTTCTGGAATCTTGTCGGTGACGATCGAGTACGTGTCCTCGTTGATCATGCGAAAGTCGTGGCCACGCGATGCCATGTAGTCTCGCAACAGATGCCCCGGATAGCCGGGATGCCCCTGGTCGATGTTGACGGCGACGACGCTGAAACGAATCGGTGCACGACGCGACAGATCCACGAGCAAGTCATGCATCGCGTAACTGTCTTTGCCTCCAGACACGGCGCAGAGGACGCGATCGCCCTCTTCGAGCATCCGGAAATCAGCAATCGCGCGCGACATCGCGCGAGCCAGCTTGCGGCGAAGATTCACGACGAGCTCTGAGCAAACTGTTCGATGAGACGAAGGTACGTGAGCACGCCGTGCCCCGTGCCTCCCTTGGGATGAATCCCACAGGGCTTGTTCGCCATCGAGGGACCGGCGATGTCCACGTGGATCCACGGAACATCTCCGACAAACTCGCGCAAGAACAGCGCCGCCGTGATCGCTCCACCCCAGCGCTCCGCCGTGTGTTTGATGTCCGCCCAGTCGCTCTTCAACCCTTCGCGAAGGTCTTCGACGAGCGGCATCTGCCACGTCGCTTCACCAGCAGCCTTGGCCGCATTGCGATACTGTTCGGCGACTTCGTCTCGGTTGGTGAAAAAGCCCGAAACCGTCGGCCCAAGAGCGACGACGCAAGCGCCCGTGAGCGTGGCGTTGTCGAGGATCAAGTCGGGTTTCAAGCTGCGTGCGTACGCAAGACAATCGGCGAGCACGAGCCTTCCTTCGGCATCCGTGTTGATGATCTCGACAGTCTTTCCATCGAGCGACTTCCAGATGTCTCCCGGCCTGTACGCCGCACCATCCGGCATGTTTTCCGCGGCGCCGATGATCCCATGCACCTCGACCGCTGGTTTGGTCGCTGAAACGGCCGCCATGAGCGCGAGCACGTTGGCCGCTCCGCCCATGTCGCCCTTCATTTCCTCCATGCCGGGCGCCGGCTTGATGCAAAGCCCACCGCTGTCGAACGTAAGGCCCTTGCCGACGAAGACGAGCTTCTTCTTCGCAGGTTTTGCAGGCGTATAGACCAAATGCACGAGCCGCGGGTCGTGTGCACTTCCCTGCCCGACGGCGACGATCAAGTTCATCCCCGCCTTGGCGAGTGCCTCCATGTCGTAGACACTTACTTTGAGCCCACACGATCGGGCGACTTCCACCGCCGCTCCCGCAAGCAGCTCCGGATACAGCTCGTTCGGCGGCGTATTGACGAGATCACGCGCAATCGCGATCGCGTTGCCAACCTTCTCACCGAGCGCCATCGCATCACGATCGGCTTTGCTCACTTTGCCGCTCATCACGAGCGAGACGCGTTCGAGGTTCACCTTGGGAAGACGATCACCCGTTTGGAAACGAGTGAATCGATACGATCCCAAAACCGCCCCCTCGGTCGCCGCACGCACGGCACCCGTCACGCCATCGGGAATGACGATCGCGAGCGACTCGGCTTTCGCTCCAAGAGCAAACCGAGCGCCTTTTGCCGCAAGCACGCGTGCATCGACATCCGTCAGGGGAGAGGTTTTTCCGAGCCCGACTAGGAGAACACGCCCGACTGGCAGTGCGTCATTCGTCGACAAATCGAGGGTCTGATCCTTCTTGCCCGTGAAGTCCTCGCGCTTGACCGCGCGTGCAACCACGGTACCGAGCGCTTTCTCGAGCTCGGCCAGGATGCCCTCCTTCGTCGTCGCGCCCTCGGGCACGCCAATGACGACGACGTCTGCGGCAATGCTCAGAGGCGCCTGGGAAACGATGGAAAGCTTGATCGACATGCATTCTCCTGAGAGCGACGTGGCAGGTCCCCCGATGATCGGGCGCGCATCTAATCACGATGCGTACGATTCGTCGACGGATCGTGTCGTGCTCGGCTCAATGAACTAGACGGCTGCACGAGCTGATGTGAGTGAGGGGAATTCTCTGCCGCACTGCGGCAACACGGATTCGCAATCGAACCGTCTCAAGCAGCCGAGCCGGCTCCTTTGTAGATCTTGATGACTTCGCCAAGCAGAGCCAAGCCATCCTCGCGCGATCGCTGAAATGCGTTTCGTCCCATGATGGAACCAAACGATCCGCCTTTGGCAAGCTCACGAACCTCGGCCAAGACCGCATCCGTGCCTTTCGCCTCGCCACCCGAAAAGATGACGATGCGCTTGCCATTGAACGTGGACTGCACGACGTGCCGAATGCGATCCGACATGGTGGCGATCGGGATTTGGTACTTCTCGTACATCTTCCGCGCCTCGTCTTGCTCGATGTGCGCTGACGGCGGCTTCACCTTGATGATGTGCGCACCGAGCTCTGCCGCAATGTGCGCCGCGTAAGCGATCACGTCGATGCCCGTTTCGCCCGCTTTCGACAGTGCGCCACGCGCGTACGACCAAACGATCACGGCGAGCCCTTTGCGTTTCGCTTCGATCGTGATCTCGCGCAAGTCTTCGTACATCTGGTTTCTCGCGCCAGACCCCGGATAAATCGTGTAGCCGATGGCAACACAACCGAGCCGCAGCGCATCCTCCACCGAGCCCGTGACTGCCGAGATCGGATGCTCGGTTTTCGCCAGCGTGTCGCTGTTGTTCAGCTTGAGGATGAGCGGAATCTGTCCGGCAAACTTGGCAGCTCCTGCCTCGAGAAACCCGAGCGGAGCAGCGTACGCGTTGCAGCCCGAATCGATGGCGAGCTGGAAGTGATAGTCGGGATCATTCGCTGCGGGGTTTGGCGCGAACGACCGCACGGGGCCATGCTCGAAACCCTGATCGACAGGGAGAATGACGAGTTTGCCCGTGCCCGAAAGCGCGCCGTGCTCGAGCAGACGCACGAGGTTTGTCTGGGTGCCCGGGTTGTCCGATGAGTACCAAGAGAGGATCTGCTTGACGCGATCGGTGAGAGGCATGGTCGTCTCCGGTGGATCGTTTACGTTTCGAGTTTCCGTAGTTCTTGGCAGCCCACCGCTCGGGCGGCCTCGCGCGCGGCTTCGTCGTGCCGAACTGCGATGACGAGGAGGCTAGGTCGCACACGACTTTGCTGCAACGTCATCCGACACGTTTGTACACTCGAACCAACGAAGACGAGCCAAGCTCACGTACGAAAAAAGCCTCGTGCCCCTGGAGGGGAAGATGACCGAATCGGCTGATCAACAACCTCAGAGTTCGCCCACGGGACAATCACGCGCCGGCATCACGCTCGAAACGTTCATTCTCGAAGGGCAGCTCGGCAATCCTGCCGCAACCGGATCGTTCACGTCGCTGCTCAACCAGCTCGCCCTGGCAGCGAAACTCGTCACATCAAAAGTTCGTCGCGCCGGACTCGCTCGATTGCTCGGGTACACCGGACAAACCAACGTCCAAGGCGAAGCTGTTCAGAAGCTCGACGAAGAAGCCAACGAGACACTCATCAGCGTGCTCGCTCGCCGCAATCACTGCGCAGCGATCGCCAGCGAAGAGCTCGATTCCATCCGCGTCACATCGACCGATCGTCGCGCCAAGTACCTCGTGGTCTTCGATCCGCTCGACGGCTCGTCCAACATCGACGTCAACATCTCCATCGGCACCATCTTCGGTGTGCTTCGCAAATCATCCGACGGCGAAACAACCGAAACGGACTTCCTTCGCCCCGGACGAGACCTCGTCGCTGCGGGCTACATCCTCTACGGCTCCTCGACGATGTTCGTCATCACCACGGGCTACGGCGGCGTGCACGGGTTCACCTATGACCCAACCGTCGGCGAGTTTTTCCTTTCACACGAGAACATCCGCATCCCGAGTCGCGCATCGCTCTACTCGATCAACGAAGGCAACACCGTGCACTGGACCGAAGACGTGCGGCGGTGGAACGCGTACCTGAAGGAGGAAGACAAGGCGACCGGGCGCCCCTACGGCGCGCGTTACGTGGGATCGCTCGTGGCCGATGCGCATCGCACGCTCATGAAAGGCGGCATCTTCGCCTACCCCGCTGACAACAAGAGCAAGAAGGGCAAGTTGCGACTGCTCTACGAAGCAAACCCCTTCGCGTTCATCTTCGAAGCAGCCGGTGGCATGGCAACGACGGGGCGCGATCGCATCCTCGACATCGAACCGACGGAGCTGCACCAACGCACGCCGCTCGTGCTCGGCTCACCGCACGACGTGCAGGTCTTCGAAGAGTTTGTCCGAGGAGAGAGATGAGTTTGTCTGGGGACGTGGTCAGGCCACGTCCTTCGTCTTGCCCGTGGCCTTCTGAATGAACGACGCGGTATCCCCCGGTCCGCGCAGCGTGACCAATCGAATGCTCGGCTTGGGCATGAACGACGGGCCGCTCGTGAGCGCATCCGCAGGCGGAAGAGGCGGCGCCAAAAGTGAGATGAGCGAAATGCTCTTCGATGTTTCCTTGCTCGTCTTCAGCCGCTGCAAAAGCTGGTCGTCGTAAGCATCGCTCGGGAGAATTTTTTCGACGAAATGCGCGAAGAGCACATGTGTCGAATGTCCTGAATTCGCGGATCCAACGAATACTTTGAGCTCAATGGGATTGGCTTGCTTCGCCAGGTTCGTAATGAGCGGCTGAAAAAGTCGCCGCGCCTCTTCTTCGATTTGCGCAGGCGTGCCCGGAACGAGGTCGCTCTTGTTGATGAAAAGCACCACCGTCTTGCACGACGCCATCAGCCGGGGAACGAAGAAATAGCGCAATGATTCGGGCGAAAAATCGCGCAATTGCGCCTGTATTCGCGCCGGCTCGACAGCTTTGGCGTCTTTGCCCCCCAAGTCCACGACGAACAAAAGTCCCTGTACGTCGCTCGTGCTCATTTCCTGAACGGCGGAGGCCATGTGTTCGCCGCCCCAATCGAGCACCTCGAAGACGTGTTCGGTGACCTCGTTGCCCGTTTGCACGCGGCTCACGTTGCGCTCGTAATGCTCGCTCTTCGTTCCATCGATGGAGCTCAAGTCTGCCAGCGGGTTTGCCCATTTCAACGTGAGTGAGGTTTTCCCGGTCCCCTTCATTCCGAGCGCCACGATGCGATAGGTCTTCCGCGTGCTTTCGGGACGCTGCTCGAGTTTTTCCCGGTAATGTTTGGCTTCGTGCTCCGCCCGCGCGAGCCGCTCTTCCATGCCGTGCTGCGCTTCCTCGAGCGCCCGAACCTTCGCCTCGGATTGCTCCAAAGCCGACCCGAGCTTCGATGCCTTCATTCCCATCACGACGACCGCACCGATCATGGCCGTAACGACGAGCAGGACGACGGCAACGATGACGAACAGCAACATGCGACTTCTCCACGATGAGGGCCCCCGACATGCCCTGATGTTTCACGGATTCGGAGGCGGTCGAGTTATCTACACACCTGATCACAAGTTACGTGAACGGGCCAAGATTTGGAGGCCTGATGCGCAGTCCGCGGGAGCATTCGCCGCGGTGTCGAAATTTGGAGCGCGATCGCTCGCGCATGCCGTCGTCGCCGCCCTCGGCGTCGAGCCCCGACGAACCACCTCCTACCGGTACTCGACTCGTCCGCAATGTTCGTTTTTCAAAACGGGCACGAGCGCCCCATCAGCGCGCTCGCCATGGTCGCACGCTCGATGTAGCCGTCCGCGTGTGGGACGTGCAAAGGGCAGCCTTCTGCGAAAGCTCGAAACCGTCGGCACCTTAGATGCTGGTCAAGCGGCATCGAGTCCTTGTACCATTGCTCATCGCTTTGGAAAAAGCCGACGTTGCGACGTGCTTGGGAGATGACCGCCATGAATGATCTCATTACTATCAGTTCGAGCGTGTTGCCCGAGGGCACGCGCGTTCTTGCTTTTCGCGGCGTGGAAGCGCTTTCGCGCCCCTATGAGTTCGAGGTGTTTTTGTCCATCGAGGGGGAGGCTGGGCACGAACTGGATCTTGCGGATGCGATCGGAGCGAAGGCCCAGTTGGTCATCGATCGGGTCGACGACGCGCTCCCAGCCTATGTTTTCTCGGGAATTCTAGCGTCGATCGAATTATTGCATGCGGTCGAAGGCCGCACGCTCGTGCGGGCGGCCATCGCTCCGCGTCTGTGGCAGTTGGGGCTATCCATGCATAGCCGAATCTTTTCGAAATTGAGTTTCCCGGATGTGCTCGAAGAAATTTTGCAAGACAATGGATTTTCCGGTGACGATTACGAGCTTCGGCTGGGCAGCTACGAACCCGAGGAGCACATTTGCCAATATCGCGAAAGCGACCTCGATTTCATCTCGCGATGGATGGAGCGCGAGGGAATTTATTATTATTTCGAGCACACCGAGGAAGGCGAGAAGCTCATCATTGCCGACAATGCGACGTACGATGATGATTTACTCGGCAAACCGATTCGATATTTTCCGCAGCTCGGTCAGGATCGGAGTGCGGGGGCATCATTTCGGGCGTTTACTGCACGGCACAAGTCGCTGCCAGCGACGGTGAAGCTCCGGGATTACGATTATGCTCGGCCAAACCTCAATATTGCGGGATCAGCGAACGTTGCGTCGAACGGGACGACCGAAATCGTTCGATATGGCGAACGGTTTTTCAGTCCATCCTCGGGCGACAGACTGGCGAAGTTGCGCGCCGAAGAACTGCTTTGTCGAGCGGTGGTTTATCACGCGAGCGGGACGAGGACGCATTTGCGTACCGGACATGTCTTCGAGCTGGAGGATCATCCGCGGCCAACGCTGAACGATCGTTATCTGGCGATCGAGATTCGGCACCATGGCAATCAAGCTGGTGGCGCATCGAATCTCAACAAACTCATGAATCTCGAGCACGACGAGGTTTATTTTTGCGAAGTGGACGCGATTCCCGCAGCGACGCAATTTCGCCCAGAAACACGTACGACATGGCCAAGGATTTATGGCTACGAGAATGGCATCGTCGATGGTTCGGCGGATAGCGAATATGCGCAGATCGACGACCAGGGACGATACAACGTCAAATTCAAATTCGATGAAAGCACGCTCAAGGATGGTAAAGCATCGACGTTCGTCCGAATGATGCAGCCACACGGAGGCGGCATCGAGGGGTTTCACTTCCCGCTCAGGAAAAACACGGAAGTCGTATGTAGTTTTCTCGGAGGCGATCCCGATCGTCCCGTCATTTCGGGTGTCGTTCCCAATGCGCTGACACCCAGCCCGGTCACGAGCGGGAATCATACGAAAAACGTGATTCAGACGGGCGGGAGAAACCGGCTCGAGCTGGAAGACAAGGCAGGTCAGCAGCGAGTCACGATGTCGACGCCCTATTCGAATACGTACCTTCGCATGGGCTCACCCAACGCGGGGCACGAGCTCATTCTATACACGGACGACAATACGTTGCTCAAGTTCGGCAAGAACCACGACCTCGACGTCGGCCATAATGGTGGCGGCTCATGGGATGTCAAGGTCAAGGACAATTGGGTGACCCAGGTCGATGATGGTGAGCATAAACTGTCGGTCAAGAAAGGCACGTCCACGACGACGGTCAAGAAGGATACGAAGCTGCAAGTGACCGATGGCAACCATTTCGTTGATGTCGATAAGGGCACATCCACGACCACCATCAAAGGTGATACGAAACTGCACGTCAAGACCGGCAATCATTTCGTCAATGTGGATTCGGGGACGTCCACGACGAAAATCAAGGGCGACACGACGATCACCGTGGAAGCGGGGAATACGAAGATCGATACGACGGGCAAGACGGATATCCTGAGCACCGATCTGATTACGATCAAATCCTCCGGCAACGACGTCAAAATCGAAGGAAACAAGGTTTCGACGACGAGCCGATCCGACTGGTCGTGGAAAATTCTCGGCACGAAGGTGTCGTTCAGCGCCGGAAGCACGCTCGACTTCAAGCTATCGCAAGCGACAACGTTTACGATTGGCATGACAAACAATTTCTTCGTCGGTCTTCAAAACTCGTTTGCGATCTCCGCTTCATCCTCATTCGTCGTGGGGAGACAGCTTGGCGTATTCGTTGGCGGGAAGATGGGCGTCACGGTCTCGGAAGAATTCAACATCTCCGCGTCGATGAAGTTCAACATCGAGACCGGCATGAGCTTGACCATTGCGGGCGCGATTGGCATCAAGCTGGTTCCGACGGCAATCGATGATGCGATCACGAAGCTGAAGAAACGAGCAGCCGACATCGAGCTCGATGGGTTCAAAATCGTCATATGAAGACCATCAAACCACTTCGCCTCGGGATCCTTACCAGGCCATTCGAGAACGCCCGCCAGTATTATCTCTCTGTCGCGGTGATGGCGTTCTTTCCTTTCGACACGCCCGAGCGTTTGTTGCCAGAGATTTCGCTCTGGAAGCTCGTGGCCAAAGAGCTTGGTGAAGAAGGGATCCTGGACGAGGGCATGCCGAAATCGGCAGCCGAGGTGCTCGTGGCAGGTCACGCGTTCCCGCCAAACCCACCCAAACCTCATTGCCACGTTCGTTTGCGGATGCGATCCATCGATCGAACGCTCTATGTCTTTGGAGATCGGCAATGGACGCTTGGAGGTCCTACGGATCCAGAGCCTTTCACGTCCATGCCCATCACATGGTCGCGAGCGTTCGGCGGGGAAGGATTCGACAAGAATCCCCATGGGAAGGGCATCAAGCCCATCAAATCCGAGCAAAAAGAATGGCACCCGCTGCCGAACGTAGAAAACCCTCAAAAGCTCATCCGATCGACGAGGGACAAACCTGACCCTGCTGGGTTTTCGCCTTTCGACGTTACTTTTTCGCAGCGCGCCGGAAAAGCGGGGACCTACGACGACCGCTGGTTGAAAGAGCAGTATCCAGGGTTTCCCCTCGATTTCGATTGGACATTCTTCAACGTCGCACCGGAGGAGCAACGCTTCGAGGATTTTCTACGCGGCGGGGAGGAGTTCACAATCGACAACATGCACCCGAGCATTGCCATATCGAAAGGACGACTTCCCCGAGGCCGGGCGCGGTGTTTTGCCGAAGTGCGCGTTGGAGAATCGCTCGAGTTTCGGGAGATCTCGACGCAAATCGATACGGTTTGGCTCTTTCCTGGGCATAGCCGCGGTGTCGTCATTCATCGAGGCGTATTGCCTGTCACGGAAGACGACGCTGCTGACGTCGTCAATCTGCTCGCTGCATACGAAGCCGAGGGGCAGCCGAAATCAATCGAGCATTACAAACGCGCTCTTGCCGACCGTCTCGATAAAAAATCGGCGCTGACCGCGGTCCTGCGCGATCGCGACCTCCTTCCAGAAATGCCCCCCGCGGGAAATCATCCCGACGAGGAGGTATCGGATATGAAGGAGCTGCTCACAACAGACCGTTTGGTGCTCGAGAACGCGCGAAGGGCCACCCAAAAGCGACTCGACGATGCCCGCGCAGAAATCAAAGAAAACTTTGAAAAGCATCCCGAGCTTGCCGGGCAGCAGCCGGATCTGTCTGGAATTCCCGAAAAGGCCCCTCCGCTGCCGCCCGCACAAACGAATTTGGACGATTTGCCCGATATCGTCGAGGGAGCCTTGAAGCAAGCGGAAGAGGCCCAGAAAAAGGCTGCCGAGGAATCGAAACAAATGGAGGAGCGCGCGCGCGCCCTCTGTAAAGAGCAAAAGCTCGACTACGACAAGCTCGTCGCGGATACGAAGATGCAAGAGCGCAAGGCGAGCCGGCGATTTTCAGCGAAAGCCAAGCTCGAGCACATGGAGGAGCTGGTCAAGCTCGCAGACAACGCCGAGATTGATGCGTCCGAAGTTCGTGCGGCTCTTGCGGATCCCAAGCTCGTCGAAAAGCTCGTCGCGCTCGAAGAACAGCTCAACGATGTATATCGAAAGACTGCGCATTACCTCGAACCGACGCTCGCTGACGGCGAAGGCATTACGCGTACGGAGGTCGAGCAAGGAGCACGCGCTGGACAAACGTTTGCAGGACGTGATTTCACGAATGCGGATTTGTCGGGTCTGAATCTAACGGGGATCGATTTGGAAGGAGCGTTCCTCGAGGGAGCGAATCTTTCGGGGACGAACCTCTCCAACGCAAACCTGAAGCACGCCGTGTTGGCACATGCCAATCTTTCGGATGCAAAGCTCGTTTCGGCGGATCTGTCGCATGCCAATGCGGGCGGAGCCAATTTCACGAAGGCGGAATTCAAAAATGCCATCCTGCACAAGACGGTGCTCGCCAAAGCGGATCTTTCGTGGGCGCAACTCTCTGGTGCCAACCTCGATGCAACCGACGTAAGCGAGGCGAAGTTTTTCAAGACAGACCTATCCGGAGCGACCGCGAGGAATTTGCTGCTGGTTCGAACGAACCTCGAAGATACGAACCTGAGGCGCGCAGATTTGACAAAAACCGTATTTTTCGAGGGAAGTCTGAAGTCGGTCGACTTCACGGAGGCTATTTGCGTGGGCACGGTTTTCATGACCGTGGATGGGGCCGGTGCGCTCTTCGACCGCGCGAACATGCGCTCGGTTCGATTTGTCAAGGACGCATCATTTCCGAATGCGAGCTTTCTTGGAGCAGACATGGAGGGCGCGAACTTGAGGAGCACGGTGCTCACGGGTGCTCAATTCATGGGCGCGAATTTACGCAGCGCCGATCTTTCGGAGGCCCAACTCGAAGGTGCGAATCTGTCGAATGTCGTAGCCAATGATGCGATGTTCATCCGGACGGACCTTCGACGAGCGAACCTCGAAAACGCCGACCTCATGCAGGCGATTTTGCAAAAGGCTCGCGTCGATGGAGCCAATTTCCAAGGTGCAAACTTGTTCCGCGCGGACATGTTGCGCGTTCGCGGCGACAAAGACACAAGGCTGAGAGGAGCGTTTGTCAAACGAGTCCGGAGCATTCCGGAGCGAGGTGGCAATGCATAAGATCGACCTAGAGCAACGGATTCGAATGGGCGAGATCATCGAAGATGTCGATCTTTCGTCCGCCGACCTCGAGGGAGCGAGTCTCGGGGGCGGCATTTTTCAACGCGTCCGTTTGGCCGGTGCAAACCTCACGGGTGCGGACATGCGCGAAACGGTGTTCTCGAAGTGCATTTTCGACGGTGCGCGGATGGAGAACGCGAATCTGCGACAAGCGGTGATCGAGGGCTCGTCGCTTTCATCGACGTTGCTCGTGGGAGCAAACCTGGTGAACGCCAAGATCAGCGGCGGTACACAAAGAAGCGTGCGGCTCGAGCGGGCCAATCTGACGATTGCAGCAATTCTCGACGGGGATCTTTCGGGAGCAAACCTGAGTGGCGCCACGCTCGACCGAACGACATTTCTCGACGAGAGCCTCGCGGGTGTAGAGCTTGGCGGGACGAACCTCAAGCAATGCATTTTTCTGAAAGCCGATCTGTCGACGGCGAAGCTCACGGGGGCGACGTTCGACATGGTGATTTTCACGGAGGCAAACCTTCGCGGACAAAAGCTTGCCAAGCAATCTTTTCGGTTGTGTCAATTTGGTGGCGCCGATCTGACGGAAGTTGATTTTCGTGGCGCCGACCTTACGCAATGCAACTTCAAGGACGCAAAGCTCGTGAAGGCAGACTTGAGCGAAGCTAAGCTCGTGCGGGCGCTTTTTGCCACGGCAAACCTGGCGGGCGCATTGCTCGTGGGCGCAACGCTCACGCAATCGGTTTTCCAAGGTGCAGACTTGTCAGGCGCCAATCTGAGCGCGGCGAAGGCTGATCAATGCATCTTCAAGCGAGCGAAGCTGCCCTTTGCAACATTGTGCGATGCAGACCTGACCTATGCGGACTTCACGCATGCCGACCTTACCGGCGCTGATTTCCGGCGGGCAACGTTGATGCGGGCACAGCTTCATGGAAGCATACAAAAAGATTCTCATTGGAGCGCGGGAAAGGTCTCCGCGCTATCGGTTGACCCAGAGCTCGCCGAAGCCGAGCAATTCCGGAGCTAGGAGACACCAAATGGCTGCCGTCGTGACGAAAACGCAAAATAGGGACGTAATACAAGAGTCCGCCGTCGTTCTAGCCAACGAACCGTGTCGGGTGCGCGGCGGAGGAGGCGTCGAATACGTCGTCGAGCGCGCGGCGAGCTGCTTGATGAAGCCGCAAGTTGGAGACGAAGTGCTCGTTTGTCTTCTACCGGATCGGCGTGCATTCGTGCTTGCCGTGCTCGTTCGTGACGGCGTGCGAAAAACCGAGATATCGGTGGATGGAGATCTGAGCCTTCGCGCCGAGCACGGATGCATTGAAATCGCAGCAAGTGAAGGAGTCTCCGTGGTTACGCCACGAAATGTCGAAATGGTCGCGGGGAAACTGTCGATAAGGGCGGTCGCGGCCGTGCTGGCAAGCGAGGCCATTACGATGGTGGGAAAAACCGTCCACCAAGAGGTGGATCGGGTCAAGCTCGTGGCACGTACGCTCGACACCACGCTCGAACGTTTTACACAACGGGCGAAGCAATCGTTTCGCTTGATTCAAGAGACGGACCATCTGCGTGCGGAGCGCGTGGATTACGTCGCGGAAAAGAGCATTACGATGCATGGCGAACACGCCATCGTGACCGCTCAGGAATTGGTCAAGGTCGACGGCGGACAGATTCATCTGGGCTGAGGAGGTATCGAATGTTTGCAAATACGCAAATGATGGGAATTGATCTTGGTTTTCCGGATGTTTGCCTCACGCCGACCCCAGCGCCAGTTCCAATACCTTATCCGAACATCGCTGCCGGTCCGATGGGTGTGCCGGCTGCATACAACGTGCTCTTGATGTGCGCACCAGCGCATAACGTCGCTACGACGATACCCTTGACAAACGGCGACAACCCCGGTGTCGCCCTTGGTGTCGCGTCGGGGCTCGTAATGGGACCTTCACGTCATATTTTGCCCTCGGTGACGTGTCTCATGGGAGGGCTACCCGCAACGCGCATGACGAGCGTCACGATTCAGAATTCGACCAACTGTCCCGGCATGCGGCTCGTACCAAGCCAGCCCAAGGTGCTCATTTTGGCCCCTTGACGGAAATCGTCGATTCCTTCACGCACGCCAATCGTCATTTCGTGTCGTTCGGTACCCAGCATACGTCATGGGCAAACCCGAACGACCCACCGTACTTGCTTTCACCTTCATGGCGAAACAGAAGTGCGCCACGTCCATCATAACAATCAATCGAACCATTCTTGTAAAGGTATACGCGGCCGTTGCGTGCGACGACTCCGCCACGAGCCCCCTCGCGCGTCTTGACTTGCCAAAGCACAGTACCGCTTCGCACGTCGCAACATGCCAACGTATCGAACCCCGCAACGATGGCGATGCCGGCTTCGAGGTAGAGGCGTGCGAAAATGGGATTCACGCCTGATAGAGGGATGGCAAAACGCACGGCACCCGTCGTGGGATCGAGTCCAACGAGCCGTTTTGGTTCGAGTAGGATGAGAGGCTCTTCCATGATACCGGGAGCCTATCATGGTGACGGGGGTATTCTCGCGCCCGTGTCCAAGCCCAGAGCACGATCGCTCGCACACGCCGTCATCGCTGCCCTCGTCGTCGGAGGTTGTAGCGTTACCGTTCAACCGATCCGCTCGCCTGGCGGGGGTCGCCCCGACGCTGCGACGAAAAACGACGCGCCTGTCGTGAACCTCGAGCAGGTTTCTCCGGACATACCCGTCGCGTCGTGCCCCGACGAACCACCTCCCCCGGTGCTCGACTCGTCCGCAAAGTTCGTCCTTCAAAACGGGCACGAGCGTCCCATCATGCGCCTCGCCGTGAGCGCCGATGGCCGCACGCTCGCGTCCGCCGGTCTCGATGGAACCGTCCGCGTGTGGGACGTGCAAAGAGGCATTCTTCTGCGAAAACTCGGAACCGCCGGCGCCTTCGTCAACGGTTTGTCTCTCAGCGCCAACGGTAAGCGCCTCGCCTACTACGCGCCCGACGGTAGCCCCGAAGGACTTGCGATCCGTATCGTCGATCTCGATCGAGGATCGCCGCCGCGATCGGTCACTCCGCAATACGGTGCGTTCAAGCTGTCAGCGGACGGCAAGAAGATCGCCATCGTCGCGGACAAGCTCATGCTCTTCGACGTCGACTCGGGCGCTCTCCTGCACGACGTGCCTTTGGGCTTGAAGAATTCAGCCATCGCGCTCGATGTTGCTTTCGACGAAGCGAACACTCGACTTGCGATCATCGGGCCGGGTGAAGCGATGATCGTCGACGTCGCCAAAGGGACGATCACACATCGTTGGCCCACAAAATATTCGTCAGCCGCCGATGTACCATCGACCATTGCCTTTGCGAAGGATTGGCTCTTCGTGCACACCACGGCGAGAACCATCACGCGATACTCACTGAATAACGGCGCGGCACCAACCACGCTACCTGGGACCTACAAGGATCTCGCGGTCATGGGAGATCGGCTCTGGGTCGCCGACTTCATGAAGGGCAACGTGAGTGCGTTTTCCCTTCCAAACCTGACGCCCATCGCGCTTCCAGACCTGCATCCTGCCAAGGCAGAGATCATCGCAGCGAGCTCCGACGCATCGACGGTCGTGTTTGCCAAGAGCGACTTTGGCTCGGGTTCGCTCATCGATGCGCGCGATGCCGAAACAATGCGCCCGCTGCGCACCATCGAAGGACGCGTGACCGGCATCGACGCCATCGCGCTCAACCTGACGGCGGATGAGCTCGTGACCGGATCCTCCATCGGCGAGGTCGGGCGCTGGAGTCTCCGCGACGGCACACGCGCCGTGCCGCTCCCTGACGTGGAGCTCGATCGCAGCCGCATCGTGAGCCTCGACTACGCACCAAACGGCGAGTTCTACGCGTCGACCGATGGTTCGTACGGGGTGCGCGTTCGCGACGCGAAGACCGGGCGCACGATTCGTTTATGGGCACCCAAGCCCGGGTACCACGTGCGCTTCACCGGCTTCCTTCCGAAATCGACGGACCTCGTCACGGTTGCCATGCGCATCGATCGCAAAGCGTCTGCGACGATGAAGACGCCAAGCGGCACGCCGCACATCGACGAGACCTTCGATGTCGTCGTCGATCGGTGGGACCTCTCGGGCCCCAAGCCTCCGCTCGCTGTCAGACCCTTCGGAACGATTGCTCATCCAACGAGAACAGCCGTTGGACAAACCTCGCACGAAGGGGCGCACGTCGCGCTTTCACCCAAGGGCGATCTGCTCGCTCTCGAAGGCAGCAGCGAGCTGTCTCTGCTGCGCATGGGCTCGGGTGCGATCGCTTGGACGAAGCCGCTGCAAACCATCATCGCAGGCAGCACCAAACAACCCGACGGCGCACTTGATCAACAAGCGCGTTGGATGACGTTTTCACCCGACGGCAAAGCGTTGCTGTTGTCGACCAGGCGCCTCGAAACGAATGCGAAAGGCGTCCAGGTCTACGTGCCGATCCTCCTCGTCTTCGATGCATCGAACGGACGCATCACGGGGACATATCGTTTGACCACATACGGTCCCGTTGCTTGGCGCAATGGAAAGGTTCTCGTTGGAGGACCGCGCCCGGTGCTGCTCGACGCAGCGAAGATGACCGTGCTCGCGCGCATCGCAGCACCGGACAACGTGATCACTGCAGTCGCGTTGCATCCCACGCGTGACCTGTTCGTCATCGGCGGAGATGGTGGAGCGACGTCGTTCGTGGACGAGCGCGGCGGCATCACCGCGACACTCGTGTCCACGCCCAACGGCGAGTGGATCGCGGCAGCTCCGGACGGCGCGTATCGTTCGAGCATCGATGGGGCACGAGCCATCGCATGGAGTTTCACCTCGCCGCTGGAAGGTTTTTCGTTCGAGCGTTTTGCGGCTCGTTTCGACAAACCCGACGTCGTTGCGCGGCGTCTCATGGGCGAAGCGTCACCCGCCGCCGTGTCGCTCGCGCGGCCGCCCCGATTGCACGTGGACAATGCTCGCGGCGTCATCCGTACGCCCGATCGATCGCTGACCATCGCCACGACAGCGTCGAGCGCGTCGCGTGTCGATCGCGTTCGCGCATTCGTGGATGGAAGGCCCGTCGCCGAGCAGCTCGTGTGCGCGCGTGAAGGCAAGACGACGCTCACGATTCCGCTGCATGCGGGGCAAAATCGAGTGGGCCTTGTCGCGTACGATGCAGCGGGACAAGCGAGCAACACGCAGAGCATCGATGTCGTGTCGACGTCGGCGGCTGCCGAGCGACCCAATCTGCACGTCGTTGCGATTGGCGTGAGTCGGTATCCGAACATGGAGTCGGATCAGCAGCTCGAGTATGCCGATGACGACGCGCGTTCGGTTGGCGAATCGCTCGAGCGCCAAGTTGGTCCCGGCAAACCCTTCGCGAAAGTTTTCACGACCACGCTCATCGACGACAGGGTGACGGTTGAATCCGTCGAGAAAGCAATCGCGAGCCTTCGCGTCATGCGTCCCGATGATCTCGGCGTGGTGTTTTTCGCGGGACACGGCGCCAAACTCGCCGACGACAAAATGGTTTTCCTGACGAGCCAAGCGTCGTTCACGCGCAAGGCTGCCGAAGCGCACGGCTTGGGCTGGGACAAGATCCGCGCAGGGCTAGCATCGGTGCGCGGCCGCGTGCTCATGATGCTGGACGCATGTCATTCGGGTTATCTCACGACCGAGGTTGTCGCGCCAAACGAGGATCTTGCGCGGCAATTGGCGGCCGGTGATCGGGCCGGCGTATTCGTATTTTCAGCGGCACGCGGCTCTCAATTCAGTTATGAAGTGCCACCGGGAGGCCTGAGCAGCATGAATCGCGGATTGGAATTGGCGTGGGCCGGTCAAAAGCCGCCGCCGATGTCGCGCGAACTGCCTGGAGGGCACGGCCTCTTCACGAGCGCGCTCTTGGAAGCGCTCGCGGGTGACGCGCCCGATCGCGATCGAAGCGGAATAACGGAAGTGGGGGAGCTCGTCGATTACGTGACCGAACGCGTGCGAGCCGCGTCGAATGGGAAGCAAACGCCCTGGGTTGCAAGGCGCGAGATGTTCGGCGAATTCGTCGTCGTACCAGCGAAGTAATGCCCTAACAACATTTACGGCACCGGCACGATGCTCATCCAATTCAGCATCGTATATTCGTTCGTTTGCCCAACCTCGAGCGTCACGTTGCCATCCGCAATGTCGACCGTGACCGTCGCCGCCCGGTAAGGTTCGTCCGGCGTCGTCGCGACTGAATCGAAGAGCACCTGCCCTTCGACGACGGCGCGGTTTTTCGAATACGTCTTGCCATGCCATCCAATCGACACCGTGACTTCGTACTTACCCGGCTCGATGTCCCAATTGAACGTATCGGTACGCCCGTAATCATTGTAGATCACGCTCTTTTGTAGCTCGCTCACCGGAGCATCCGTCAAGTATTGGTAGAGCATGATGCTCGCATCACCAATGTACGGCCCCGACCAACCACTGCCCTTCTTTGCGTCATACGCTTCCCAGCCTACTTTGAGCCATTCGTGCCCGTCCACGACCAGCGGATTCGCGGTCGGTTCGCCATTCGGATCCTGGAAGTTGATGTAATACGCCGCGCGCGGATGAGCACCTTCCGGCTTCGACATCAGCGTCGGGCATCCATTGACTTTGCCCTCGAGATACAGCCCCAATTGATTGCGCAAGTGTGCAAGTGCGGCCGAATCACGCGTGTAGGACGTCGTCGACGAGACTGCACTGGCGACCGACACGTCACAACCTGCCATTTCCGACGGAGTTTTGGGCATCGAACCTCCGGCTGCACGCAGCAAATATTCGAAATCCTCGACGCCTTCCCGCAAGAGCTCCCACCGAATGCTGCTCACGATCTCGCCGTTCTCCGGCGGATACAGCAGAAACCCGTCCCCATTTTGATTCGTCCCTTGCGGCTTCGGATCTTGATGCGGATTGCTCCCCCAGCCCGTCACCGAATAATAGGCAAACCCTCGGATGCGGTACTTCCACGCTGCCCAATGCGCAATGCGACTCTCGATACCCGGATGATCGATCGTAATCGGGTTGAAATGCGGCGGCAAATCTCCGTACAAGAAATACCACCAAACGGTTTCTCCCGCTGCTTGTCGAATTGCCGCATATTCGGGGTCGAAATGCGAAAGGTCCGCCCACCACATGTCGTAATAACCCGAACCAATCGATGCATGCTCCGCAATTTCGGGCTTCGGCTCTTCACTCACGACGATGCGAAGATTGGGCGCCGCTTC
This sequence comes from Polyangiaceae bacterium, assembly GCA_016715885.1. Classification (NCBI taxonomy): domain Bacteria; kingdom Pseudomonadati; phylum Myxococcota; order Polyangiales; family Polyangiaceae; species Polyangiaceae bacterium. The sequence continues at coordinate 103,270 of JADJXL010000016.1, read as the reverse complement.
TTTCGCGAGCTTTGCCAAAAACGCCGCTATGTCGTAATCCTCTTGCCCTTGCGGCTCATTTTGGACATAATAATATCCTTTGTTTTGCCAACCGCGAGCCACCACATAGGCGTCGATCGCAGCCAATAGCTTCTGCCATTCTGCGTTGTACTGCGCCGTTCCATAATGATCCGGACCGCGATCGACCCCGCAGAATGTCTGCGGCCTGGGCGTCGAATTGTTCACGAATTGCATGATTTGAAACGAGGGAAACCCCACGCCGTTCCACCCCGCTCCGTCGATGTATTCGGGGCCGAGCTGCGAGAAATCGTAAGGATTGTTCACCTCGAGGAACGTTCCCGAAGCGCAATCGTATTCAATGCCCCCGTTGTAATTCAAGCCCGCCGGCCAAGCGACGCTGGAAGGCACGAGACGGTGCTCGTAGAAAAAGTCCTTGAGCGTGCGGACCTTTTCGAGGCTCTCGCTACCACCGAGCGCCTGAAAACTCGAATTCCAATTGCCATCGAAACCAATTTCCTTCGGAAGCTCGAAATCGTACACGTGGAGCGATACGGGTACCTCCGTCGTCGCACCTCCAACGGTCACCGAAAGTTTTGCCGTATAATCGCCGGCTGCTGCACCCGGAGGCACGCGCACGGTAATCCAAAATGGCTGATTCTCCCCAGCCGACAAATCATGGCTCGCGCCCATCTTCGTCGGATGAAGCGGATCCGGCATGGTTGGTGATACAATTGCCGCCGGATCCGAGGGTTTTGATATTTGCACGTACCCAACGCGATGAATCTTGATGTCATCGATCGCGCCTGGCCCCGTAAACGGCGTCATCGTCATGCTGACCGTGGACGCAGCCTCCGGACGCACGACGATTTGAAATGGCTCGAATTCGTTCTTCGCCGCGGAAATCTTTATCGTATCGCCAAGCTGCGTGGGCGCGGCGGCCTCACGCAATACCTTGTCCATCGGCGATGCCGTCCATAACGTCACGCCTTGAGGTGACGGCAGCGAGAATGCAAGATCCCCCGCCGGCGTGCAATCGGTGCATGGCGGCAGCGGCGTCGTGCCACCCGTCGTCCCCGGCGGTGATTCGGGTGATCCGCAACTTGCGGCAAACATTGGCAATAGTCCCAAGGCAAAGCGAAGTCGTGACATGGACGAAGACCTCCACGCCGGAGCGTATCGCGTTTTTTGCCGAGAGGGAACCAAGCTCGCCGCGTGCTCACGCACCTTAGCAATGCGCGAAGATGTGCTCCACCGCATCGACGAGCAATTGTTCTACGTTGTCGGCTTGAATATCATTTGGATGTGCATAACGATACAAATCGAACGGCGTCGGGGGCACCAGCAACCACGCAAGCACTTCGGGTTGGGCCCCCCAACGTAAAACCCCAAATGCAGCATATCCAGAATCTTCGCCTCGGCCTCGCATCCCCAGACGAAGCGAAATTGTGGGCGAGATCCATTCGTCCTCGTGCAGGAGCTTGCCGGTTTCAATGCGCGGCGAGTGCCCTAGTTTTCCAAGCTCGGCAGCCACATCCTCCATCACCGGACGAATCACTTCATCGCATACGCGAAAGAACGCAGCCTCGAATGCTTCTGCGTCGGATGAATCGGAGTTCGAGCGCCCAAATCGAGCGTCAATGAGCGCGAGTCGATGACGATTGTGTTCCTTCATCTCGATATTCCACAGAAGTACCAATCAGGGCCAGTGAATCGTCACAAAATCTAGAATGGTTGGTGCGTGTCTGCCGACGCAACAAAAAAAGATAATCTTATTTAAGTCGATATCCCCATCCATGTAGCACGCCCAGCAATTCTTGCCAAAGTTTTTCCTGTGTGCGTCACCTCGATGTGCTACACGAATGCCGTCGTCATCTACGTCTTGGGGATTCCCGATGCGCCAAGCCAATACCAATCTTCCCAACCTGCACCTCGTCGATGCAACCTACGAACTTTTCAGGGCATTTTTCGCGCAGCCGTCGCGCCAAGGCCCCGATGGACGGGAAGTCGGCGCCGTGCGCGGGCTCTTGTCGACGCTGATTGCACTCACACGCGAAGCCACGCATATCGGGTGCGCGACCGATCATGTCATCGAATCATTTCGGAACGATCTTTACAGTGGCTACAAAACGGGGGCTGGCATACCCGTCGAATTGTCATCGCAGTTTCATCTAGCAGAAGACGCCATGCGAGCTTTGGGGCTCGTCGTGTGGCCGATGGTGGAATTCGAAGCGGACGACGCATTGGCGGCAGCGGCTGCAAAGTTTGTCTCGGAAGCAGGTCAAGTGCTGCTTGCGTCGCCCGACAAGGATCTCGCGCAATGCGTGGACGGCACGCGTATCGTCATGCTGGACCGGAAAAACGAAGCTGTGATGGATGAGGCCGGTGTGGTTGCGAAGTTTGGGGTTCGTCCGGCGTCCATTCCTGATTATTTGGCGCTCGTGGGCGATTCTGCCGATGGTTATCCGGGTTTGCCCGGGTGGGGCGCGAAATCGGCGGCGGCCGTGCTTTCCGCATACGGTATGATTGAAAACATTCCGCGTGAAGCGTCGTCCTGGACCGTGAAAGTTCGCGGTGCGGACAAACTCGCGCAAACGCTTGCTGCTCAAAAGAACGACGCGCTCTTGTTCAAGAAATTGGCGACATTGCGCACGGACGTACCATTGACCGAGCAATTCGGGGACCTCGAATGGCGCGGGGCGAAACCCGAATTGAAGATGCTTTGCGAATCGCTGGGAATGCCCGACTTGGTCAAACGCGTGACGCGTTGGCAAGCGTGATGGGCATCAGTAGCACTGAAAGATCGTCTCGGACTCGAACACGTAAAGCGATCCGGAATCGCCGAGGTTCACGTCGCACAGGCCGCCATTGATTTGCATGACGAAATCGAATCCGCCTTCGTCGCCTTGGATCCAGAATGGTTCGCCGAGCACGTGTCCAGCCGCATTGAAGATCATCTTTCGTATTTCTTTTAGCTCGCCTTCGTCGGATCGCTGAAACACGCCGATCGGAACATCGAGCGGCAAAATGGCGATCGGTGTGCCCGCATCGTCTTCATCGTCGTGCGGCAAGGCTGCGGCTGCTTCACGCGTAATGGGCACGAGCTCGAGCTCGTCGGAACGATCCCCCGAATTCGGTTCCGGGCAAAACGCTGCGAGCGCACGAGCCCCCGCGTATTTCTCTTGCAATTCGGGGATCTCGTCGAGGTCCAGCGTAAACAAATGCGTGAGGCTTTCGCCTTGTTTGTCTTTTGGAACGTCGGCATCGGCAATACCTGGCGCTTTGCCTCCCGACCGAGCCAATGTGCCTGGCTTGGGCTCGTACCCTTCGCGATGAACCTGCAAAACGTAGGCTCGTACTTTGGGCCCCGCCGCATTCGACGTCATCCGTACGAGCGCATCGCGAGGCGTTTCTTTGCGAACGCCGGCTTTCTCCAATGCGGCTTCGACGCGCTGGTACATCGTATGCGAAAGCGTATTTTTTAGCGATTCGAGGAAGCGGCCATCACCGCCGGACAAACCGATGTGTCTACACAATGCTTCGAGGGCGGGTTCGCCGATGCGTTCGATTGTTTCACGAAAACTGTCGCCCAGGTTTTTTCGCTCCACCATCCGCCGAATGGTCGCATCGACGACGGATCCATCCGCTGCCACGTGCGCCACCCGCAAAACGCGCTCGGGATGCGACGTTTCCTCGAGACGCTTCAGCAATAGCTCACTTCGCCTCGGTTCGGGCACGCCCAGAAGCACGGATTCCCGCAGCTTCGATTCGGTCGAGCCATAATAAGGCATGGCCTGCCCGCCTTCGGTGTCGAAATCGATGAACCGATCCCATCTTTCGTCGAGCGGTGCATTTTTGGCCGCTTTGGCCATCGCTTGCAGAATGGCCTTGTGAAGGCGCCTTCGACCATCGTCCTTGGTCCGGTCGTATGCCCAATCGAGCAACGGCAATGCGGGAGCACCAATTCCACCGAGTGTTTCGTGGCCGATGTAGTTTTTCCCGATGTCCTTTTCGAGGGCCGCGCGGAGGATGGCCTCATCAAAATGAGCGGCAAGAATGCCGGCCGCGCGTGCATAGAAATAATCTTCTTCGAGCAAGCGTCGCGCAGCGGAAAGCGCTCGTTCTCGTGGAAAGTGAGTAAACCATTCGCAGACGGGCTCGCGCACGCCTTCGTACGTCGTATCGAGCAGTTCGAATGTGAACCCTGCGTCGATTTTGTCGGGGAGCGGCGCGCCGGTTTTTCCTGATCGAAGGATCACGCCCATGAGGACCAAGTCCCGCATCTTGCCTTCGTCCATCGTCGTCGCGGCATCGAAGAGCGCCTGAGGATCGTCTTCACGTTGCGGAATCACTTCGACGAGCGTGCGCAACGTTTCGCCCGTATCCATGTCCGATCGATCCACCAATCTGGCCAGCTCGAAAGCGGATGCCAAGAGAAATGCATCCTTCACATTCCGCGGGTATTGCCATTTGCCCTCGAGAGCAGCCGCGAGCAATGCATCATCCCACTCTTTTGCCGTACCGAAAAGCAATGCGACTCGACGTAATGCGGCGAGATCACTCAATCGAAATTCTTGCAATTCGCCATTTTCGACGAGAGGAAGCTCGTTGTTCAGCGTAATCCCGTACGAAGTCGCCTGATGTCGCGCGAGCTGCTCCAAAATGGACCTCGACGCCTCCGCCGTGATGGTCTCTCCCAAACGACGCCGAAGGAACGACAGCCCCAGTCGTACGGATCGGTTGAGCTCCTTTTCGCGCTGCAAAACGAGGTCCGGCGCTCGCTGGTACGTCGCCAATAACAAGCGATCGATGCTCAACGTGTATCCATCCAGGATCGACGTCGCGTCACGGAAAAATCTCGGCGAAGCCGCGGGGAGTCGCACGAGCAAATCGAGCGCTACCTCGGGCGAAGGTTCGTCCGGCTGCTCAGCGACAAACTCGAACAATGATGGATTGGATTCGGGGTGAATGGCACAGCACGCGACGAGATGCCACGCGAGCGCGTGGCGCGCTCCCCATTCGTCCCCGTTGACCTTGAGGATCATGTCCGAAACGCGGTACGAATCCTTGGCCTTGTCGAGTTTTACGGCCAGCGCCTGGAGAGCGTCGTCCGAAATCCCCGGCCACGGCGGAATGACCACCGGTTCGGGCGCAGCTTTTGGAGTCTTGGTTTTCGTCGTCTTCGGTTTCGTGGTGCGAGCGGCCATGTTGGGTTTGCACGCATCGCACGATTTTCGAGAGGAATCAACGCGTCAATACACTTCGGGTGCGGGCGTGAGGATTTCGTAGCCGGTTTTCGTCACGAGCACCGTATGTTCGAACTGTGCCGAGAGCGATCCATCGGCTGTAACGACGGTCCAGCCGTCATCGAGCAGGCGAACTTCGGGACTGCCAAGGTTGATCATTGGTTCAACGGTAAAAACCATGCCCGCGCGCAGGCGCAAACCCGAACCTCGTTTGCCCACGTGACTCACGTGCGGAGGCGCATGCATGCTGCGCCCGATCCCGTGCCCACCATATTCGCGCACGACCGAGCATCCTTCGCGCCTGGCCAGCTCTTCGATGGCCGCACCGATATCGCCAAGACGCGCGCCGTCGCGCACTTCCGCAATGCCCGCATCCCGACAACGACGCGCCACATCGACGACGTGCAGCGCTTCTGCAGATACTTTCCCGACGACGAACGTCGCTGACGTGTCGCCATGATGCCCATCGACTTCGGTCGTCACGTCAACGTTGACGATATCGCCCTCGTCGAGAACGACCGACGCGCGTGGTATGCCATGACAAACAACCTGGTTGGGACTCACGCAAACTGCCGCGGGAAAGCCTTGGTACCCGAGCTGACTCGGGCGTCCTCCACGGCGAGCGGTATCTTCGCGCACCCATTGATCGACGCGGCTCGTGGTAATGCCCGGCGCAAGCCGTGCACCAACCGTGGCAAGAGTAAGGGCAGCAACGCGCCCGGCAAGGCGTAATGATTGAATCGAACGAGGACCATGGATTTCGACGGACATGGCCTTGGATGATGTGTGGCGTCCTGATGGGCGTCCAATACCATTTTGATATGGCAGCGCCTGGGGCTTGGCGCCCCCGCCGAACCGTGGTAGCAGTGCCGCATGAGTCTTTCGCAGCTCGAGTACTTCGTGGCCGTGGCGGAAGAGGGGAACGTGTCGCGAGCAGCCGCGCGTTTGCACATCTCGCAGCCTCCGTTGACGCGCCAGATCCGGAATCTCGAGCAAGAGCTCGGCGTCGAGCTTTTTGAACGTACTGCCCGCGGCGTGCGTCTCTTGCCTGCTGGACAAACGATGTTGCAGCACGCCCGCACGATCCTGGCGCAAGTCGACGCCGCGGTGATGGCGGTCGCAGCACCATCCGCACGGAATTTTCCGCATGAATGATACCGTTGCTGGTCAAACGAACGACGCGCCTACTTCTGATGATCCGCGGGTTGGAACGACGCTTGCCGATCGCTACCGGATCGTGGCACCGCTCGGCGAAGGAGGCATGGGGACGGTCTATCGCGGCGTGCACGAAGCGCTGCGCAAGCCCGTAGCGATCAAGTTCTTGCAGCAGAAGATTCACGGCAATCGCGAAATGGTGGCGCGATTCGAGCGCGAAGCCGTGACGGCGGCGAATCTTCGGCACCCCAACATTGCGGAAGCCATCGACTACGGTAGCCTCCCGGACGGCACGCTGTATCTCGTGATGGAGCTCGTCGATGGCGTGCCGCTCAGAAATTTGATTCCACCGGGCGAGGGTTTGCCCGTGGAGCGAGTGCTACGCATTTTGGAACAAATGGCTGCTGCGCTCGATTTGGCGCATTCGATGGGCATCGTGCATCGCGATCTCAAGCCGGAAAACATTCTCGTCTTCGATCGAGGTTCCGAACGCGATGTCGTGAAAATCATTGATTTCGGGATTGCACGCATCAACAGCGAAACGTTCAATACGGGCTCAGCGCCCTTGACCCAAGCCGGCGCGATTTTCGGAACACCGCACTACATGGCGCCCGAACAGGTCATGGGGCAACCGGTCGACGGGCGGGCCGATCAATACGCCGTGGGAATCATTGCATTTGAAATGCTCACGGGGACGCAACCCTTCACGGGGGAAAACTTCGCCGAGCTCGTGATGAAACACGTCGGTGCCCCCGCTCCGCGATCGGTCGAGCGTGCTCCGCAGGTGCCTGCGGCCATGGATGAAGCCATTTCACGAATGATGGCGAAATTGCCGGACGAGCGATTTGCCACGGTGACCGAAGCATTGCGCGCAATGATGGGATTGCCTCCGCCGTCGCTCCCGACGAGCTCCGTGCCGAAATCGACGAGCACGGTCGTCATGCACACGACGAACATTCCCACTTCGTCGGATGCGCGCCCGCTTGCATTTGCTGCCACGGTCGCGCCCGGCGAAGAATCATTGCCGACGCGCACGCTTCCATCGGCAACCCATGAGGTTCCATTTCTCCAATCCACCAAGTTCCGCATCATCAGCGGCATCGTGGGTGCGCTCTTGGTCGTCGGCATCATTTCCCTCGTGCGCTGCACGTCGGGAAGCAGCAGCGCCGTACGCGACGTCATCGCGCAATGGGAGGACCATCAATATGGATCGGCCGCAACGGCGCTGCGCGCAGCGATCAAGGCTGATCCCGATGCAGCAAACGATCCTGACCTCGCCAAAACGCTTGCGGCGTCCGTGCGAGATCCCCTTGCATGGCGTGAAATCGATTCGCTTCTCGAGACGACGGCCCTCGGACGATCCACAGCGATTGCGCAATCCATTGCGGAAACAGCCATCACGGATGAAAAAGAAATTCGCGACCCAGCGCTCGATTTGCTTCATGGCAGATACGACTTGCTGGACTCCGAACGGCGCGCTCGAGTATCACTACGCAATGCCGACAATTGCGAGCAGTTGCTCGAAGCATTGGCCGACCTCGACAAGGAAAAAACCGGGGCCACGGAGGACGATGCCAATCGCTATCGCAAGGGCGAATGCAGAAAGATGATTCGGCGCGACCATCTCTGCAACGCATGTATTGGTCGAGGTGACGGGCGCGGCAACGACGGTATGGGCGAACCTCCGCGGGGCAAAGGCAAAGGCAAAGGAAAATTCAAGGGCCGTCGCTGAACCGTTCACCGCCCTCGCATTCCTTCTGGAAAACTTTCTCGAACCCGTCTAACATCGCCGCCATGTCGCAGGCAACGCCGCCCCCGCCCCAAGGAAACTCCCTCCAATCACGCATCGGTACGAAAATCGCCGATCGCTACAGCATCGTGTCGATGCTCGGCGAAGGCGGCATCGGCGCCGTGTACCTTGCAGACGACACGGCAACTGGAACCAAGGTTGCCATCAAGCTCTTGAAAAGCGATTCGGTCGATGATCCCATCGTCATCGCTCGATTCGATCGCGAAGCGAAAACGATGACCGAGTTCAACCACGAACACATCGTTCGAGCGCTCGCATTTGGCAGATCACCCGAAGGTGATTTGTGTTTGGTCATGGAGTACGTACCCGGAGAAACCTTGCGCTCGCTATTGAAGCGAGCCAAACCGTTTCCGGTGCACGGAACGGTGGAAGTTTCACGCCAAGTTGCATCGGCCCTCTCGCGCGCTCACGGTATGGGTGTCGTGCATCGGGACCTCAAGCCGGAAAACATCATGGTCACGTGGCTCGACCAAACGCGGCCCTTCATCAAAATGCTCGATTTCGGAATGGCTCGGCTGCTCACCGGCGATGGTGGTGTGCAACTCACGCGCAAAGGCGCGATTTTCGGCACTCCTGAATACATGCCTCCCGAGCAAGCCATGGGGCAGCCGGTGGATGCGCGAGCGGATCAATATGCGTTTGGCGTGATGATTTATGAAATGATCGCCGGCGAACGTCCATTCAAAGCCAAATCGGCTTTGGAAATGGTGCAGTTTCAAATTCGACAAACGCCGCCTTCCCTTGCCGAAAAAGTGCCGGGGACGCCGCCGGCGGTTGCCGCCGTGGTCGCCAAAATGCTCGCCAAAAAGGCCGATGAGCGCTTCCCGGATGTGCAATCGGCCTATCAGGCGTTACTCGATGCGTATTACCCAGGCTCAGGGCGACAAGCGTGACACGAGGCGCGTTGGATATGACCGCTACGGTGCGAACGTATGCTCCAACCAGGTGACAAGGTCGGCCGATTCATCGTCGAACACGTTCTCGGCGAAGGTGGCATGGGGATCGTCTACCAAGCACGTGACGAAAACCTCGGTCGCAAGATCGCCCTGAAAGTCGTTGCAACGACCGGCGATGCGGAAGCTTCGGCTCGCGTCCTTCGTGAAGCTCGCGTCATCGCCGCGCTCGACCACCCCAATGCCGTGATCATTCACGAAGGCGGCGAGATCAACGGCGAGCCGTACATTGCAATGGAGCTCGTTCCCGGGCAAAACCTTCGTGCGTTCGTGGACAAACCCGACGTGCCGCCGGCGCGAAAACTGCGGTGGCTCGTTCAAGTCGCCCGAGCGCTCGCGGCCGCGCATCGCGCGGGTATCGTGCACCGCGACGTGAAGCCGGAAAACGTCATGGTTCGTCCGGACGGACGCATCAAAGTGCTCGATTTCGGTATCGCTCGCCAAAACGCCGCACCTGTCAATGCATCGGACCCGACGGCCAAAGCATTCGTCCCCACGATTACGTCGAAAGGCGGCATCGTGGGCACTCCGATGTACATGGCTCCCGAACACATAAAGGGAAAACCCGCTGACGGCCGGTCGGATCAATTTTCGTGGGGCGTGCTCGCGTACGAGCTGCTCGAGGGAAAACCCCCGTGGGAAGCCCACGATGCATTGGGAATCGTCGCGACGATGATGACCGAGCCGCCCAACCCCATGAAAACACAAGGCATACCCGACGAAGTCCGAGCCGTCGTGTTGCGCGCATTGTCGTCGTCACCCGCCGCGCGCTACGGCTCGATGGACGATATCGTCGAACTGCTGGAACCTTTCGCAGAGCAAGAATCCAAGGCGGACAGCGCAAAAGATACGACCGCGCCTGCCAAGAAACAGCCGAGCTCGAAACCTCGTCCGGGTACGATGACGGGCAGTCGTTATACGACGCAGGAGCTGGGTCAGGCCATTGCATTGGCGCTCGATCGCAAAGCCAAGGCCGAAGCAACGGGCGGAAAATACGATTATGACGACCTGAAAGCGGCCGCCAACGAAGTGGGCATCGACGAAAAAGAGCTGCGTACGGCCCTTTCATCATTGCGCCCTGCCCTTCCACCTGCACCCGAGCAAATGTCGGCTCGTCGATTGCGAGCCAAACAAAAGCTGCAACGACACGCTGCGATATGGGGCGCCTTTAGCGTATTTTTCTTTCTGCTCGACATGGTGACGGCAGGTGGTGAATGGTTTTTCTTTCCAGTGCTCGGATGGGGAGTCGGCTTGGCCGTGCAAGCGATCAAGTATTACTTTCCCGTCGATTTGACGCCGGAAGAAGAGGCCATCGAAAGGCGATTGGAAGAGCAGCGGCACGAAAAGGCGATGCGAAAGCTCGCGGCCAAACAAGGGAAAGAACCGGCCGCGAAACTCCGCATTGCCGAGCCCGCCGCGCCCCCGTCGAAAACGGAAGACGAAGCGCTCGCCGAAGAAGAGGCGGCTCAGGAAGAGCGTGAGGAACGTAGGGCGCGCAAGAAGCGCGCGCGCTAAACGCTGATCACGACGCCGCCAGCACCTCGACCGGCTGCTCGACCGGCATACCATCTCGAAGCACCACCACGCTACCAACCGTCGCAGGCACGCGCTGCCCCGGAACGATGCTCCCCACGAGGTTGAGCGGGTCGCATCCCGAAAGGCGCACGGTTTCTCCGCGCGGTGGTTCATTCCGAATGGCACGTAATGCCTCGAGCGCCTCGGGCAAGGCGAATTGTTCCCCGACAAACGATGCGACGAGCCTTCCGCCGCGAATCTCCCCGCGCATTTCCAGGCGCCGATACACGCGCAAAAGCTGCCCCCACGCGGGCGCACGTGCCTCGCGCGCGACCACTTCGCGAAAAACGACGCCCCACCGACGCAAAAGCTGCCGAGCAAATCGCTCCACGGGATCCGCGTCATCCTGCGAATCGCCCGTCTCCATGAGCAGCGGCGCGCGAAGCAGCGACCACCTTCCCGCAGCAAACACCGGCGCACCTCGGCCAAACCGTTTGATGATGCCCGCATTCCGCGCCGGCCCCAAAAGGCCCCGCAACCCAGCAAAACCATCCCCCGTGATTCGCCCCGCAGATACCAATTCCCACAATGCTTCTTCCACGTCCCTCCTATCGAGACGCGTACCGCGCACGATGTCATCGAAAAACGACGCACCTTGACTGCCGAGCATCGCGAGCACCTTGCGCGCTTCTTCGGACAAACCTTCGTCATCATCGCTGTTTGTCGCTGCATTCGCACGACCGACCGGTTCGAGCAGCCACGACAAATCGCGCCGCATGACAAGCGAAATGGGCGCCGCACGCGTCGGTGCCGCAGCAGCCGACGCTCGAGGCGCAAGACGCCCCCAAGCCACCTCCCCGGACAAACACAACAAATCGAGCCATGAGGAATCGTATCCTTCCACGCGTGACGGCAAAATGTCCGATTCCCACGCCCCAGCGGCAATGTCGAATCCTTGAAGCTGCTCGACCACGCGCGCAAGCCCGCCCGATCCATGCATTCGTTTGCCGGGCAAAACCCCATGCCATGCAAGCAAAAAACGCATGTAATCCGACGGCATCGCAGGCTCGATCGCCCGCCGCAATCCATCCACCGTACGCCTGTGAATCCGCGCCAATAGCCGCCGATCACACCATTCCACCTCGCCCGGCTCGAGCCCCGGGGAAAACCTTCCCCGCAAAACGACCCCATCGAGCTCGACGCGGGCCAGCGCAATGTCCACGTCGGACAAACTCACGTCGAGGATTCTCGACAAAGCGGCCGGCGTCACCGGACCCATCGTCGCCAAATGGCCTCGCACGAGCGCAGCAAGAGCATCTTCACGCGCGACGGCCTTTTCCTCCGCAAGTCCAAGCAATTCCGGCACGAACGACGCATTCGGCCAAATGGCTTCCGCAGAAAAACGTCGTTCCGCAACGACCCACCGCGGCAATGACAAACCTTCCCCTACGAGCCGCGATGCCCTTCGAGCACGCACCAAAGCTTCAAAAAACGCACCATACCCTCGCTCGATGCCTTCCTTTTCGGAAAGTCCGGTCATATCGAGCAAAACATCGTGCAATTCGTCCGCGTCACGTACGACGGGCTGCGCTTCCGCAATGACGTCTCGAATGACTTCTGCATCCAATCCGCCCAATCGATCCACGATCTCCGCGGGCAAACCTCGACGCACCGTCACCGCCCGCGCTCGGCGTTCTTCGAGCGGCGCATCATCGAGGAACGTGTAGGGATTCGAATTCAGTATTTCATGCGAAAAGACGCTCGGTTCTGCCGTCTCCCGTGCCAAAATGCGAATTTCGCCTTTGGTTATGCGCGTGAGCACTTCGGTGAGCCCTTCGGCGTCCATTGCTTCGACCAAACAATCATGAAGCGTTTGGTTCACGAGCGGGTGATCGGGAATTTCCAATATGGCATCTCGACCGTGGTTGTCTTGGCACCCGAGCTGCGCTGGGAAAACGCCCGCGATCAAGTCTTCACTACGCATTCGTACGAGCGGCGTCGGGACCTTGCGCCCATTCGCAAAACGCGGAATCGCCAGCGACCTCGTCGCATTCCATCGAAAACGAGTTCCAAACATCGGCGCTTGCAAAGCGGCTTGTTCGAGCACCGTGCGGAGCCCTTCGGGCTTCAGCATTTCAAAAATGACTTCGAGGGGAAAACTATGTTGAGCACCCAGGCTCAAGAGCACTCCATCATCCGTCGCCGCGGCCTGTAATTCGAAGTCGAAACTGCGACAAAATCGCTTACGCAAGGCCATGCCCCAGGCGCGGTTGATACGACCTCCAAAAGGCGCGTGAATGACGAGCTGCATACCGCCCGCTTCGTCGAAAAACCTCTCCGCGACGACGACGTCTTGCGTCGGCACGTCACCAAGCGCATTACGAGCAGCCGCCACGTATTCGCAAAGAAGCACCGCCGCGGCAGGATCGAGCGCACATTCTTTCTCGAGCCATTGCGCCGTCGAATGCACACGCGGCCCTTGGCCAGATTCGAGATTCCCGAAAAGACGCTCGGTCACGTCTTTTCGCAATTGGCCCACCTCCGCGGAAAATTCACGCGTTCGAGCCGGCCCTTCGCCAAGCCAAAACGGCACCGTGGAAGGTTGTCCCGGCGCATCTTCCACCCATACCTTGCCCGATTCCACTCGACGAATGCGCCACGATGTCGATCCGAGCAAAAACACGTCGCCGGCCATGGATTCAATGGCAAAGTCTTCGTCGAGCGTGCCGATCTTGCTGCCGTCGGAAAGTACGACATCGTAATTTCCGTTGTCCGGGATCGCTCCACCGGACGTGAGCGCCAAAAGCCCAGCACCTCGACGCGCCTTCAATCGCCGTCCCACACGGTCGTGAAAGACGAGCGCACCGGTTCGTCCTCGACGCGCGGAAAAACCCTCCGACAACATGCGAACGACCTCATCGAAAACCGAGCGCTGCATGTCCTCGTACGGCGCAGCACGCCTCAGCACATCGAAGAGCTCGTCCTCGTTCCACTCGGCGTCCGCGCACGCAGCCACGATCTGCTGCGCCAAGATGTCGAGCGGCGCATCACGCATGATCATGCGATCCATTTCGCCACGACGCATCGCTCGAACCATCGCTGCACACTCGACGAGCTGATCCCGCGTGAGCGGATAGATCTTACCTTTCGGTGTCGCAAACAGCGCGTGCCCCGATCGACCAATACGCTGCACCGCCGTCGCGATCGATCGCGGTGATCCAAGCAGACAAACCAGCTCGATCGCACCCACGTCGATGCCCAGCTCCAGCGACGCCGTCGCCACGACGACCTTCAATTCACCCGCTTTCAATCGACGCTCCGCAGACAACCGACGTAGCCGCGACAAACTTCCGTGATGCGCAGCGACAACGTCTTCACCAAGCCGCTCGCCCAAATGAAGCGCCACGCGTTCCACCAGACGCCTCGTCCCGACGAACACCAGCGTGCTCCGATGCGCGCGGCATTCTTCCGCGATGCGATCGTACAGCTCGGCCCATTGCTCGTTCGTGCACACGGCGCCGAGCTCGTCCCGCGGAACCTCGATGGAAAGCTCGATGTCGCGACGAACACCCGCATCCACGATTGCCGGCAAAGGACGACCTGCGCCGACCAAGAGACGCGCCGCAAGCTCGATGGGGCGCATCGTCGCGGACAAACCCACGCGTTGCGGGCGCGGGCGACCTTGCCGCACGACCAGCTCTTCGAGGCGTTCGAGCGACAGCGCGAGATGCGCGCCGCGTTTGTCCGAAGCAACCGCGTGGATCTCGTCGACGATCATCGTGCGAACATCGGACAGAGCTCGACGACCCGACGCGGATCCGAGCAGGATGAAGAGCGATTCGGGCGTCGTGACGAGCACGTGTGGGGGCTTTTTTACGAGCAGTCTTCGTTCTTTCGCCGATGTGTCGCCCGTACGAACGGCTGTGCGCACACGCGGAGGCGTGCGTCCGATCTCGCGCGCAAGCTCGGCCATTTCCAAAGCAGGAACATCCAAGTTTTTCTGCACGTCGTTCGACAGCGCTTTGAGCGGCGAGACGTAAACGACCTCGATGCGATCTTCGAGGTGCCCGTCGTCATCGGCGCGAATCAACCGATCGAGACACGCGAGGAACGCGGCGAGCGTTTTACCGGAGCCCGTGGGTGCAGCGATGAGGCAGTCGCGACCATCGGCGATGATGGGCCACGCGCGGGACTGAACATCCGTAGCGCCTGCGAAGCGCGACGTGAACCAGGCATGAACGAGCGGGTGAAACACGGGCGCAAGCGTAGCTCGGAGCGACGTCGGAGGCAGCCAGTTCGGGTCGCGATCGGGCAAACACTTGCTGCTTTGGCGTGAGGCCGTAGACTACCGTGGGGCAATGCTTCGCAGCTACATGCGCGATGAGGGGTATGGTCACGATGCGTGCCGGAGACGTGTTCGACGATAGATTCTCGCTCGAAAAGCGCATTGGAGCGGGAGGCATGGGAACGGTTTGGCGCGCGTTCGATCGGGCGACCAGCGAGTTTGTCGCGCTCAAAGTTCTGCGCGACCCCGAAGGCGACGGCGCGCAACGATTTCTTCAGGAAGCCCGTATCCTCGCGACATTCGAACACCCTCACGTCGTGCGCCACGTCGCGCACGGAATTGCAAAGAGTGGCGAGCCTTATCTGGCGATGGAGTATTTGGAGGGCGAAAGTTTACTCGCCCGTCTCGAACGTGGGCCGCTCGATTTCGACCAATGCGTCATGTTGTGCCGCCACGTTGCCGATGCACTTGGCGCGGCGCATGCGCGGCGAATCCTTCATCGGGACATAAAACCCAGCAATCTATTTTTGGCTGGTGGATTGGTCGATGGAGTCAAAATCGTCGACTTTGGTATTGCGCGCACGGGCGGCGCCACCAGCAACCTCACCCGTACCGGATCGATTCTCGGCACGCCGGGTTATATGTCGCCCGAGCAGGCGCGCGGTGACCGAGATGCGGATGCGCGGTCCGACGTATTCGCACTCGGGTGCGTTCTTTTCGAATGTTTGACGGGCCAGCCACCATTTCAAGGCGCGCATGTCATGGCATTGCTCGCCAAACTCTTATTCGATGAGCCACCGCGTTTGTCGGATTTGCGACCCGATGTGCCCGAACCGCTTGCGGCGCTATGCACGCAAATGATCGCCAAGGATCCGGACCTGCGTCCAGAAAATGGAGCTGCCGTGCTCGGGCTCCTCGAGCGCATCGAAGCCGGCCCCAAGTCCATGGCGTCGAATACCGAAGTTTCACGCGTCGCATTGACGGGCAGCGAAAGGCGGCTCGTTTCCATCGTCGCTGCGTCACCACCCGTGGACTGCGACATAAATGCCGATTTGATCAATGCCGTTCGACGCGTTGCCGTGCCGCTCGGTGCTCGCGTCTCCGAATTGTCGAGCGGCGCCATCGTCGCCGTATTGCTCGGCGAAGGCAGCATCATGGATCAAGCGGCCGCCGCCGCGCGTTGTGCATTGTGGGTCAAGCTCGCCGTGCCTGAAGCTGCCGTCGTTCTCGTGACCGGACGTGGCGAATCCACCAATCGATTGCCCGTCGGCGAGGCATTGGAACGAGCCGCCGCGCTGCTCGATCAGGCGCTAGCGACAACCGGCGAACATGCCCGCGTATGGATTGACGCGAGCACCCATGCGCTCCTCGATACGCGATTCGACGTCGTCGTGCACGACGGACGTCAATGGCTACGCGGCGAGCATCAGACCATTCAGGAAAACCGCACGTTGCTCGGCAAAGCGAGCCCATTCGTGGGACGCGAGCGCGAAATGCGCAACATCGTCGATCTCATCGACGACAGCATCGACGAACGACGTCCCGCCGCCGTGCTCGTCACGTCTTCACCAGGAATGGGCAAATCGCGATTGCGCCAAGAAGTCGTTCGTACCGTGACCGAGCGTCATCCCGATGTGGCGCTGACGATGGCCCGCCCCGACGCGTTCAGCACGCATTCGGCGTATTCGCTCCTATCGGGTGCACTTCGCAATATTCTGCAAATCTCCGCGGGCGAGCCCATCGAGGCGCAGCGGCGCAAAATCGAGCTGCTCGTCGCATCTCTTCGCGACGAAACGCAGCGGCGCACCACCATGGAATTCCTCGGCGAGCTCGTAGGGGCTCCTTTTCCCGATGACGACAGCCCGCGATTACGCGCCGCGCGCCACAATCCCCAGCTCATGGCCGATCAAATCGCGATTGCATATTGTACGATCACCGCGGCCGTCGCAGCGACTCGACCGGTTCTCATGGTGCTCGAAGACTTGCATTGGGGCGACGCGTCTTCAATGAAAATCCTCACCGCCGTTTTGCGCGACCTCAAAGATTTGCCCATCGTCATTCTCGCGTTTGCCAGGCCCTCGGTGCACGAGGTGTTTCCGAATCTGCTCGAAAGCAACACGTTCGAGGAAATTCGCCTCAAACCGCTCACGCGCCGCGCCGCCACCGAATTGGTTTCGACCATGCTCGGCAATGCGGTCGACGATGAAGGGGTCCAAGCCATCGTCGAGCGTGCCGAGGGCAATGCGTTTTTCTTGGAAGAGCTCATTCGCGCCGTCGCAGACAAGCGCACGGGCGAATTGCCCAGCACCGTCCTCGGTATGGTCGAGGCACGTCTGGCGGCCCTCGCACCCGCCGTGCGCCGGCTCCTCCGCGCCGCGAGTATCTTTGGCGAAGTATTTTGGGAAAATGGCGTTGCCGAGCTGCTTGGCGAAAAAGCTCCGCTTGGCCCGCACCTCGCCGATTTGTGCTCACGCGAGCTCATCGTGCGCCGCCTTCATTCGCGTTTCGCCGGTCAAGACGAATATGCATTTCGTCATGCCATCATCCGCGAAGGAGCGTATGCCATGCTGGCCGAGCGCGACATGCGCCTCGGCCACCAATTGGCGGGTACGTGGCTGAAGCAAGCTGGTGAGCTCGATTCATTGGTCCTCGCCGAGCATTTTCATCGCGGCCAAGACACCGAAAACGCAGCGATTCATTATCTCCGAGCCGGCAGTCAAGCCTTCGACCGAGACGACCTCGCCGGCGCGCTGCTCAGCGGTCAGCGCGGTCTCGCTTGTGGCATGTCCGGTGAAATTCACGGTAACTTGCAAACGCTTTTGGCGATGACCCATTGCTGGCGTTCCGAGCTCGTTCTTGCGCATCAGGCGAGCCTTGCGGCATCGCATCTCGTGGCAAAAGGCAGCCGCTGGGAATGCTTGCTTTTGTTTCACGGAACATGGGCGGCGCTCGTCGTGGGTGCAGAGGATGATTTTACGGCAATGGCCCACCGATTCGCTGAATTCCAGCCCGATACCGACGTACGACGCGATTACTTGTTCTGGGCACCCCTCGCCGCTTCGCTCCTCACGTCGTATGGCCGCGAGCACCTTTGCCGTCGCCTGCTCGATCGCGCGGACGAATTGGCGCAATCGACCACGGCGCAGGATTTGGGACTCGTGGGGGCCATTTCCGTGGGTCAAAGCGATTACGTGCGCGCATTCGGACGGACGCCGTTCCGGCAGCTCGAACTGACGCGCCGAGCGGTAGAAGCATTCGAAAGCATTGGCGATACGCGCAATCAAATCACGGCGCTCAATCGATACGGCCAAGCGCTCGGCGAGATTGGCGACATCGACGCGGGTGAACGCGCATTGCGTGAAGCCGTCGCGCTTGCGCACCGTATTCGAGGTCCATTCGCGGCGCTTCAATCGGCGCTGCACCTCGCCGCATTGCTCGTCGGAACGAACACGCCGTCGAAATGGGACGCAGCAGATACCATTGCCACGGACGTGCTCGGTACGGCAAACTTGAGCGCTGGTTATCGCGCCTGGGCCCTTGGCATTCAGGCGCAGGTATTGTTGTCGCGCGGCGCATGCGAGCAAGCGGTCGAGCAAGCGCGCGCGGCCCAAGCATCTTGCATTCGCCTTCCACTTCGGCTCATGTGGATACGCACGGTTCTCGTGCGAGGTCTGCTCGGCTTGGGCCAAACGACCGAGGCGTCGAGCGTTGCGGCGGAAATCAATGGGATGCTCGACACGTTCGGAGGGGGTTACGTCGAGATCAGTGCGTGGCTTGCGATGGCCGAGACGCATGCATCGTGCGGCGACATGAATGCGGCGCGCGGCTGTCTTGCGCGGTGTATGCAATGCATCGACACGCGCGCGGCGGACATTGCGGACGAGACGATGCGACGCAGGTATTTGCACGACGTCGTGGAAAACGCACGCGCTCGGGAACTGGCGGGGCAGTGGCTTTGAGGGGCGGGTGGCGCAGACGTGCTCGTGTCGACGGGAAGGCAACGGTGCGAGGCGCTGCTATTTTCTTGGCACTCTTGCGCGGTTTTACTAGAGTTGCGCCATCATGGCGCGCCCCAAAGTCGTACTGAGCAAGGAAATCCGCCTGCCCGCGCGCACCGTCCGAGATGTCCGGGCCGCTTGCAACCCCGTCTTCGAACTCAGCGGCGACGACCTCGTGAAGCTTCGCGAAGACCTTTCCAGCGTCCGAGGCGGGTCGCGCCTCGTCCGCATGGAAGAGTCCATCCGCTCGGCGCTCCCCGGCGAATATCAAATTCAGCTCTTGAGCGGCCATACCGGTAGCGGCAAATCGACGGAATTGCGCTGGCTCGCGCGACAATTGCAATTCGATAAGGGCGGCCGCGTCCTCTATCCTCTCTTCATCGACATCGAAGAATACCTCAATCCGCGCGACATTCAGATCCCCGAATTCATCATGGCGATCATTGCGGCCCTCTTGGACGATCCCCGTGTCGGCCCGGACGTCCGCGCATCAGAAACGGTCAAGCGGTTCTGGAAAGAAGTCATCCAATGGCTGAAGGACTTGAGCGTGACCCTGGAGAGCGATATTGTCGCTGGCCTCTCCAAGCTCAAAGTCACATTCCGCACGTCCCCCGGTTTTCAGGAATCCTTTCGCGAACAATCGCACAAGCACGTCAAGACGCTGATCGAAACGCTCAGCGACGTCATCGAGGCTGCGCGGGCGCGCCTGATCAAGGACGATACGCATGATTTGGTGATCATGGTCGATAAACTCGATCGAATCGAGCGATTGCCGCTCGACGACAAAACGGGACGCACCAGACACGACCTATTTTATTTGGAACAATTGCCGTACATCCAAGACGTCCCGGTGCATTTCGTTTTGACGGTCCCCGTGACGCTGCACTTTACACAGGATCGGCTGCGCCAAGTGTTCCATGGAATGACGAACGTCGTATTGCCCATGGTGGCGGTGCACGAGCTGCATTCGGACAAGCCGCACATAGCGGGCATCGAAGCGCTCACGAAGCTGCTCGCACGGCGCGTGGACCTGAAAGAAACGTTTCAAGACGACGACGCGTTGCAATTTGCCATCATGGAATCGGGCGGCTGTTTACGAGATTTGTTCCGCCTCGTCTCCGAAGCAGTGCTCAACAAGCAAGCATTGAAGCTCTCGCGTGCCGACATCGAAATCATTGCCAAGGAAAACGCGAGCAACACCGAACGCTTGCTCCAAGGCCGTTCGTTTCTCCGAGACCTGCACCATGTTGCAAAAACGGGATCATTTCCCGAGAAGTTCGACGATGCCACGAAACAGTGGCTGCTCTACAATCTCATCGTGATCGAATACAACGGGGAAACCTGGTACGACGTGCATCCCTTCGCGCGACGAACGCGGGCTTATCGCGAAGCAGCGCCAATACCAGCACCATCACCATGAGCCACATCGTGCTCGACATCGACTTGAATCATCGAGTCGACGTATTGCGTGCCGCACTCGCCGATACCATCGGATTCTCGCTCGTCTTCATTCACGCACCCCCAGGCCCGATAAGGGACGAAATGCTCGCTCGCTTGCGAGCTTGGGCGGGCCGCGACAATGTCCCGCCGCTCGTCGAAGTGCACCTGGGCGTCTCCGAATGGCCGCACGAGCGCCTTCGCGCGCTGGGCCTGGAGGATGCTCCGCAAACCATGGTCGTGCTCACGGGACTCGAACAATACGCGACGGGAGATCAGGTATCTCCCGCATTGGCGCGACTGAATTTTTCGCGCGATTCATTGCCCCAATGGATTCCAGGACCCCTCGTGATCATCGCGTCGGAGGAAGCGTTTACGACGTTGTGGCTGAGCGCTCCGGATCTCGTGAGCTGGCGGGGGTTTGACATTGCCGTGCATCCCGTCGACACGTCGCCGAAAGAATCGCTCTTCACCGCAGAAACGGCGGAGCCGCCTAACGCAATTTCATCCGAAGATGCCGCGGACATCGATCGCTTGTCCGCGCTGCTGGAAGGCGTATTGACACGTCCGACGGGCCATGGGCAGCTCGAAGCAGCGCGGCTGCGCCTGCGGCTCGGGAAAGCATTGACGAGCGCCTATCGGCATGCCGAGGGTGAATCGCAGTTGACGCAAGCAGCAGCAGTGTTTCACGCCGAGGGGCGCAAAGGGGACGAGGCAGATGCGTTGTTTTTCCTGGGAATGAGTGCATTGAGACATTCCGACCACGCTGGAGCTCAACGGTACCTCGACCAAGCGCGCAGTCTTTTTCAAGAAGTCGGTAACGCCGTCGCCGAGGCGCATTGCATCAGAAACCTCGGCGACATTGCAGCGCTGCGCGCGGACATCGAAACCGCAAAGGCCCGTTACGAACAAGCTCGGTCACTGTATCAGGCTTCTCATCATGATGTCGGCGAAGCCAATTGCACCGCAAGCCTCGCCAATCTGGCCCTTCAGCGCTCCGATCTCGAATCGGCCAGAGCGCTCTTCGGACAGGCCCTGCCGCTATTCGAAGATGTGGGCAGTGTGCTGGGGCAGGCGAATTGCCTAGTAATGCTGGGCGACATCGCGTTCCAGCAGGCAGATCATGTAGCAGCGCAAGCACTCTACGAACGGGCTCAACCACTTTACGAACAAGTTGGAAACGTCCATGGCCAGGCAGAGTGCATCAGGAGACTCGGAGACGTCGCATTCGAGCGGGCGGACCATGCAGCAGCTCGAGCGCTCTACGAAAAAGCCCAACGGCTCTGCCAAAACATCAGCGACGTGTTCGGCGAAGCACATTGCGTTAGAAGCCTTGGCGATCTCGCGCTCTCCCGTGCGGACCTCGATACGGCACGAACCCTGTACGAACATGCGTTGTATCTGTACCGAAGAGTCGGCAACGTGCTCGGCGAGGCCAATTGCATACAAAGCCTTGGCGATGTGGCGCTTCGGTCGTCGGATTATGAATCCGCGCGCGAAAAGTACGAAGAAGCCCTGCCGCTATGTCGAAGAATCCACGACATGCTCGGAGATGCCAATTGCACCTTTCGCCTGGGTGACGTCGCCCAGGCCGAAGGTGACCATGAAACCGCGCGATCCCGGTTCCAGCGCGCGCTGCAGCTCTACGAACGGATCGGGATGCAGCTTTCCATCGGAACCATGCACAAGCGGCTTGCGCAGGTGGCCCCGAATTCTGCCATTGCCGCGCAACATGTCGAAGCTGCCCGTGAAGCCTGGAATCGAATCGGCCGGACGGACTTGATCGAGGGGCTGAAGAAGATCAGCGCGTAAACTTGGATTGGGCGTTCCGGGGAGAATCGACACGCGCGCTCGGGCACTGGCGGGCAGTGGCTTTGAGGGGATCCTCGACGTCGGATTGAAAACCCGCCCAAGAATCGCCGACTTGCATGGCTGTCATTCGCGGATTCTCCTCGCAACATGCGATTGACGTCTCTGTCGATCAGCCTTTTCGATCAGAGATGGCACTTGCCGTCGCCGGAAGGTAAGGACTTGCCACCGCAAGGGCGACCTTGCGTCGACGCAAACCGGGGATTTCGGGCGGCAAAAGGCACCTTACGTCGACGGAAGGTGCGGAGCGTGGACACGTCTTGTCGTCTTACGTCACCGGAAGGTCGAGTTTCCGACGAGAGAGGGCAACTTCCGTCCGCGTAAGGTGGGGATCCTGGTCGGAACGTCGAGCCAGCGTTTCCGGAAGGTGCGGTTTGCGTTTGGAGGGGCGCGTTGACGGTGTTGGCGCTTCCCGAAAGAGGTTGGCTTTTACAAAAGTGACTGACACCTTTCTCGGGATCGACCTCTGCAGCATCGCCGATGGTGTGGTCGGGCGCTGGAGTTGGCGCCTGCACGAGTGCCGATGGTGTGGTCGGGCGCTGGAGTCGACGGCTGCGGATATGCGCAAGGTGAAGGGAGATGCTGGAGTATGGGGGCGCGTGATGGAGTAGCTGGGAGGCGAGTGGGTCGGGTGGGCATGCGACAGAATCATTCATGCGAGGGCGTCTTTACCATCAGGAGCGTCACCTTCGCGCGACACAAGGCGACCGATATTTGGTGAAATCCCTGCGACATCAGAGCGCTTTCCAAAGGGTCGGCAAGGTTGGACAGGCCGCCGAGAGTCGATTGAACCTTTTCGTACGCTGCATCGAACGCTGCGAGCAGTGCTTGCTGCGCCGTTGGTGATAGGTCCAAGGGTGGTACGGCCGGCCTGCCTCGCGGCGGTCCATCGCGGTACCAATCCGGGGCGAGGTCAGCGTGCTCATCATAAATGGGCGCCATGACGTTGTCGAACATGTCCGACATGACGTGTCCCAAGAGTTTGGCACACGTGCGGAAGGGCTCTGCCGGACACGTTGCTTTGAGATCGCTCAGCGTCTTGTCGATGAGAAATGAGGACTCGTTGAGTGCTGCCAAGATTTCGGTCGCGGTGGTTTTGTCCATTTCGCTGTCGCACATCGTACGTCAAAACTATTGCGCACTCTTGCAGGATTCGAAAGAAAACTTTTGCTGAGTGTCGCATAAGAACTCTTGATCACGGCAGCAGTCGATACACGTGCGGCCAGCATTGCGGTTCTCGCAATCGGTCCAGCAATCGTCTACGGGCCTATAACATTCCTTCCGCAAGACATAGCCGCCATCGATTGCATCATAACGCGTTTTTTGTTTCTCTCGGGGGCGACAACCCGCGCCCGTGAAGAGGAATGCCACGGCAATGACGATAGAGACTTTTTTCATTCGTGCCTCATTCGGATCCGGCAAGACGATTGTTCACAAATTTAGGCCCTCGTCGCGTGAGCAGCCTGCGTTATTGCCACAAGTACCTGAAAAGCCGCAAGGCAAGCTCGGCACCGAGCTTGGTTACCCATGCAATAGCCAGAATTTTGGGAATCGTCCATCCGCGAACACGTGCGAGCTGCCGTGCAATATCGGGCATGAGCGCGGCGAGCAGCAGCGCGTGAACTGCTGCATACATCATGCTGAAAGACGCATCAGACCATGACAGCGTGTTGCGCATTGAATCCCAAACGACGGCATGAGGTTGGCCATATGCGACACGCAAAAGAAGTAATGAACACACGCATATCATTGAACCCGCAAGGGGCGTCACGACAGGCAAAGCCACGATTGCTGGAACGAGCATCCCACGGTTTGGCGGGCCAAGGTTTGCAACGGTTCGCCGATTGATCACCAGAACCAATGCACAGCTCGCCGCAAAAACCGCCACGGTCACCCCACCTTGCCGTAATGCCGACAAGCCGACCACACGCGCTGCGAAATCTTCGCCGCCGAATTGCTGCAACGCGAACGTGATCTGCAAGGTGTGAACAGCGCCCCAGAACATCGACGCAGCCACCGTCGCAATAACAAAAACCTTCGCAACATACCGCCATTCAGCACGTGACAAACGCGCCGTATCCTCGGAAGATTCGATCGATGCGGGAGCGCGGTAATGGTTTTCGGTGTCGTTCATGGGAAAGACGAAGCCGCTCGCTTGTCCTTCCAAACGTCTACCATACGAGCCCCGTCGTCACCATGTTCATGCGCTTCACGTGACATCGAAAGGTCGATGCCGGCGTAGCCCATGGAGCGGCAAGTCTACACGCTCGAGACGTTCAACCAGCATGCCCCACCTTCAGCGATGCGATCGTGCGCGGCCCGCGAATCGCTGGTGCACCGGGAGCCAGTTTGTCTTTCAGGTACGTCGTCGAAGAGCTCCTCCACAACCCCCTCGCCCACACATCCCACTCGCATGATCCCTCGTTCGATGCGCAAACGAGCCCCCATGCAGCGCGCTCGCGAGGCGCTCGTCAAAACGAGTTTCATTCGACACGCGATGCGGTGTAAGCTCGCGCGAACTGACGTCGTTGTACGTCAGCCTCTCGGAGAGATCTTCATGGCCCTCGAGCGTCGGAACTTCAGCGCACGCTTCAACGTGCTCACGTCGTTGCTCTCTTTGTTCGTCGTTGCGTGTGGTGCATCGGCTCCATCAGCATCGTACGCGCCGCCATCGCCAGCGTATTACGGCGGAGGTGCTGCGCAGGCCGAGGCGATGTCGGATGCGCCCACGGCGGCGATGCCCGCGCCACCACCCATGGACAGCCCGGCGCCGATGGCGGATCACGGTTCGTACGATGGCGATTCGTACGACGATGAAGGATCATCGGGCGATTCGGGCTTCTTCGGAGGCGCAGAAAAGGCGCCGGCTGCAGCTCCAGCAGCGCCCGGCAGACCCGTGGCACCTGCAGCACGCGCGCCGATGGGAGCGCCGACGCCGGCCAAACCTGCACCAGCCAAACCTGCTGGTCCTGCGTCAGCACAACAAAAACCAGGACAAAAGGCCGAAGGGCCGAGCTCACAAGCCCAGGAAAAACCCATTGCACCGCTGCTCATCTACACGGGGCACGTGGGCATGGAAGCGCCCGAGCCTGCGGTCGTTCCAGCAACGATCGACAAAGTGATCGACTTGGCCGAGTCGTTCGGCGGTTATCTCGCAGCGCGTACGGACACGAGCGTCGTGGTGCGCGTGCCTTCGAGACATTTCCGCGACGCAATGACGGGTTTGGAGAAACTCGGCGAAGTCAAACGGCGAAGCGTGAATGCCGAAGACGTCTCCGAGCAGTACCATGACCTGGAAGTGCGCCTGGCAAACTTGAAGACGGTGCAGAAACGACTGCAAGAGTTTTTGGCGAAAGCCGTGAACGTGAACGAAGCGCTTCAAGTGGAGCGCGAGCTCGAACGAATTGGACAAGAGATCGATCGAATCGAAGGACGCATGCGATTTTTGCGTGCTCGCGCGACGTTCTCGACCATCACGGTGGACGTTACGGCCAAACCCAAGCAACAGGTCGTCGTGGTGCAAGGACCGCCCCCGCCGCCTCCGCCGCGCGTGGCCGACTTGCCCATCGATTGGCTCTCGAGGATCGGGCTCGAGACGTTGCTCACGCTTCGCTAGGGGACGGAGGCACAATCATGAAACGCACTTTGCTGACCATTTGCACTTGCCTCGCCGCGTCGCTGTTTGCCATGGGTTGCGGCCCGGGTTTTGGCCTGAAGACGCCCGATGGATTCGTGGAGCTCGATGACCAAAAAGAACACGCTTATCGAGCGACGACGGCACAAGGCATCGTGCTGGGCGTGCGCGTCGAACCGAATCGGCCAAAGGGGAATTTGGCGTTCTGGTCCGATGCAATCGACTTGAAGCTGCGGAACATCGGCTACACGGCGGCCGAGGCGAACGAGATCAAGACGAAGTCGGGCGCCAAGGGGAAACAACTGCGATACACGCGAACGATTTACGATCGGCCGCACGTCTTTTGGTTCACGGTGTTCGTCACGGATGCGGACGTGTTCGTCATCGAAGCGGGCGGAGACCAACGCAATTTCGACAAAGTGAAGGACGAAATCACCAAGTCGATCGAAGGCTTCGTGCCAGGTTGATCGATCCGCGTTCGGGCGGATGACGCATTTTTCCACCAACGCGAAACCATCATTCCCCCTTCGCAAACGCATTCCGAACGCGTACAATCGGCAGCCATGTATACCATGCTGCAACGCCTCGCCCTTGTTCTCGGATCCTGCTTTCCTCTGGCGCTCGTCGGTTGTTCCGGCGAATCATCGACGACGATAGGTTCGACCTCGACTGGGGCGAGCTCATCGAGCGGCGGCTCGACCGAATCGAGCAGCAGCGGGTCGGCTTCGTCGGGGTCCGGGAGCGTGTCTTCGTCATCGAGCTCGAGCAGCGGAGGCACGGGGGGTTCGGGAGGCGGAGGTAATGCGAAGTCGGTGGTGAAGTTCGTCGCGATTGGCGATACGGGGAAAGGCAACCAGGGGCAATACGACGTTGCCGCTGCGATGGCGAAGAAGTGCGAGGCCGATGGTTGCGACTTCGTTCAGCTTTTGGGAGACAACATTTACGATAGCGGCGTGGATTCGACGTCGGATCCACAATGGCAATCGAAATTCGAGCTGCCGTATGCGGCGCTCGACTTGCCGTTTTGGGTGGTGCTCGGGAATCACGATTATGGTGGCGACGGCGCCGGGACCGATTTCGGCAAAGGGAAGCACGAAATCGATTATACGAAAATTTCGACGAAGTGGAAGCTTCCGGCGGCGTATTACACTCGGTCGGAGAAACACGTCGATTTTTTTGCGCTCGATACGAACATGGCGATGTTCAGCCAAGCGGATAACCAGAAGAACGACGTTCCGACGTGGATTGCGGCGTCGAAAGCGCAATGGAAGATAGCGCTGGGGCACCATCCGTACCTGTCGAACGGGAAGCATGGGAATGCGGGCGAATACGAGGGGCTGCCGTTCGTGCCGATCGTCAACGGCAAAGGCGTGAAGGATCTGTTGGACGATGTTGTCTGCGGCAAGGTGGATCTTTATCTTTGCGGACACGACCACAGCATGCAATGGCTACAGCCCAAGTGTGGCTCGAACACGGAGTTGGTCATTTCAGGTGCGGGCGCGTCGACGTCGGAGTTGAAGGGTGGCAATCCGGTGCACTTCGAATCGCTCGACATTGGCTTTTTCTACGTGGTCATCGAGGACAACGTGCTGACGGGACAGTTTTACAACGCGGCCGGCGAGGTGCTCTTCACGAGGACGATTACGAAGTAGGCTGCTGCGCGATTACTTCCGCTTCGAGGCTCGCGCTTTGCGCTGGTGATCATCGCGAGCCAAACGGAGCAATCCGGTTCGAGGGCAAACGTAGAATCCCCGCCATCCATAGGACGACAAGGGCCAGAATTTGTCGCGGTTCGGGCCGCTCGCCGTGGGGTGGTACGGAATGCCGTCGATGATGACGGGATTTCGTTCGACGTACTGCAAGACGTGGTCGTAGACGTGCTTTTGCACGGCGCTTTTGGGTGACAAGAATTCCCGAAGCTCGGACCAAACCGCATTCCACGGCCTTCCCACGCGGCGCCCGAGAAATCGGCGCAATGGGGCGAGGTTCTCGTTGAGCGATTTGGTTTGGCCGCGAAACCACATGGGTTCTTTGCAAGGGAGCGCTTCGGGGTCGGTTCGACGCTTGGTCACGTACCGACCTTTTCCCTTGGCGCGCCAGCCGAGCCGTGGCCGCTCGATGATGATTTCGAACATGTCTTTACGCATGATTGTCTCCTCAATTCGCATCACGCGTGCACACGCAAAGCTCGCCGCGCGGCGAAAGCGTGTAGGTGCGCACGGGAAAGCCGCGCTCGAGGCGCGCGTGGGTGGACCATTTTGCAGTTTCTTGCCGAGCCAATCGATTCTCTTCGCGGGCTTTCAAGAGCGCGGAGAGCCTAGTCATTGCGCGCCCTAGATTCGCCTTTTGGGAACGTTCGTCGCTGGCGCGCACGACGAGCCCAGTCGGCAAATGGCGAATGCGCACGGCCGTCGACGTTTTGTTGACGTTTTGCCCGCCAGGGCCGCTCGCGCGCATGGTGGTGATTTCCATGTCGCGCGGATCGATGGCAATGGTAATGCCTTGTTCGATGGGCGGCGCATCGTGCACTGAAACGGATGCATACCAGCGCTTGCGCGAAGCTTTGCCGCGCTGGCTGCTTCGCGCGACGAGCGCGTGGGTGCCCATTTCGTGCGCAAGAAGCGCCTTGTCGCCTCGAACGAGTAAATCGACCGATCCGGGCGCATCTTCGTCGCCATGCACGACGACTTCTTCGACGATGAGCCCCAATTCTTCGCATACGGATTCGATACGTTCCGCAAGTTGCGCGACGAATTGACGCACTTCCAGGGGGCCGTATCCTGCCGTAACGACGATGATGTGGGTGTTCATAATTGATGCCGTTTCATGATTTGAACGCTCGCTTCGCGCGCGTGGGACGCGCGCTGCGCGAGGTTTTGTTTACGATGGGGGGGCCGAGGCTCGCCTCCCGGTGTTTTTGCGCTTCGCACAAAAACACGGCGAGGCTCGGCCCCCCCATACCCCCTGATTTGTCCTTGTACCGAGCCGGCACGTCTACGAAGTCATTGCTTGATCGTTATTACCGGCAAGAGCGACGCGACGGGTGCGGCAACGCCTTCTTCAACGAGGCTCGCGACAACGGGTTCAATGGGCTTGTATGCGTCGGGATGCTCTTCGTAGAGCAAATCGACGTCATCGCATACGATGCGCCCACCATGCGAGGTGCGCGATAGCTCGGCACGCTTGTATCGCGATGCGAGCTTTTTGCGCGCATCGCTGCGATTCATGCGGCGCCCTGCACCATGCGCCACCGAGGAAAGGGCTCCTTCATGGCCCGCACCCAAAAGCACCCACGAAGGAGCACCCCGGCTGCCGAGCACGACGGTCGGTTCGCCATTCGCCGCAGGAGCCGCTCCCTTGCGATGCACGAATACGGACGCTCCTCCGATGTTTTCGCGTCGAATGGTGTTGTGCACGATTTCGATGCTGCCACGAACCTTGTCGGTACGAAGCGCACCCATGGCCTTGAGAAGCCTACAAGCGACGAGAAATCGGTTGGTTTTGGCAAACCGTACGGCACCCGCGAGATCGCCGAGGTATTCGTCAATGGCGGCGCCCGTGAGGAACGTTTCGCCATAACGACGACCAATCTGCGCCCCGAGCCCGCGCGAGCCCGTGTGAACGAGCGCGACGAGCGACCCTTTTTCGAGGCCAATCGCATCGGCCGCAGCTTCGTCGCTGACGCTGCCGACGCGCGTGACTTCGGCAAAGTGGTTGCCACCTCCAACGCTCCCGAGCGCCCGTCCATGCGACGGATCGCGATATGGAAGCGAATCGCCGCTGGGCCCCAAATCAATGTCGCCCTGGACCAATGCAAGCGCCGCGATTTCATCCGGAACGCCGGATACCTTGGCAATGCCTTTCGGCCCTTCGCTCCATGCAGCATCGAAGACCTCGAGCGGATCGCAATCTTCGAGCGGATCGTTATTCATTGCATCACGAACGCGCCTTTCGAGTTTGTCCGGAGCCATTGCCGACGCCTTGGTGGACACGAGGAAAACACCGCATCCCGCATCGCCTCCGACGAGGTACGGCAAGATGCGATTTTCAAAGGCAAAAACAGCTCCGATGGGACCTTTGCCCGCGTGCAAATCCGGCATTGCTGCGGCACGCACGCAGCCTTCGAGCTGAGCAACGCGCGCGAATTGTTCGACGGCGTTGGTTTCCATCCACACGTCGTGCCGGGCAAACAGGCGCGCGTGCGAAGGCAACGATGGTTGAGGAAACGATGAAGTGCCCATGTTGGTGTCTCTGGTCAGGCAGCGTGTCGCTGCGATGGTAGCTGTACTTGCGTGATCCGTGCCAGGTCGAAAAGCCGCGAAATTCGATGTGTATGGCGTGCCAGTTGATGCACGTCGCACCACTTTTCTGGTGGACTTTGCACCACCGCTGATGCACGATGCACCGGTGGTATCTCGTCGAGCGCTCATGACATGGTCGGATGCGGGTGTGGTGGGTCCGTCGCCGTCGCATCAAGGTCCGCGGCCTGCGAGCGATCGGGGGCCGATCTTGCGGCTGATGGATCACGGAGACACGTCGTACGACGTCGCGTGGGTGCTATCGATACCGGCGGGGGAGGTTCCGGCGCAAGCGCTTTGTCGATCGCTTTCGGCGCGCATCGAAGAGGTGGAGCTCATCGTCGTCGATGTGGATGATCCGACCGATTATGCGCGGCTCTTTCGATTGCTCGGTCCCATCGTGACGCAGGCAAAAACAAAACTTTTGGCTTCGGGCTTCGAGATTGACGTATTGCTTTCGGCAGGGACACCTCAAACGCAGACTTTGTGGGTGATATTGGTGCAAGCGGGGCTTTTGCCGGCGCGCATGCTTCAGGTGATTCCTCCTGCATTCGTTCCGGTGCCGCATCCGAAGGCGGTACGTGAAGTGCGGCTCGATATCGAGGGATTTCCCGAAATACGGGCGATGCGGGACGAGCTCGAACGGCTGCGTGCGGCATCTCTGGCGCCGAAATCGGCGCTCTTGGGAGAAAGCGCAGCGCTCGTGGAGCTGCGCGCCAAGGTGTCGCGCATTGGGGCAAGCGATGCATCGGTGCTGATATTGGGCGAAACGGGGACGGGAAAGGAGCTCGCAGCACGAGAGATTCACGCGCGTTCTGTTCGGGCAAAGGGGCCATTCGTCGCAGAAAACTGTTCGGTGTTTGCGGAAGGGGTGCTTTCGAGCGAGCTATTTGGGCACGAAGCGGGCGCATTTACGGGGGCGCAGAAGCGGCGGCGAGGTCTTTTCGAGCAGGCGCATGGGGGGACATTGTTTTTGGATGAAGTGGGGGAATTGTCGCCTCGGGTGCAGGCGGCATTGCTTCGCGTATTGCAGGAAGGGACGCTCCGGCGCGTGGGCGGTGAAGCGCCGGTCGAAGTCGACGTGCGTATCGTGGCGGCGACGCATCGGGATCTTCAGGCAATGGTGCGTCGGGGAGAATTCCGGGAGGATCTTTTTTATCGATTGCGTGGAGCGACGATTGAAATGCCGCCTCTCCGGGCGCGTCCGGGCGACGTGGAGCTTTTGGTGGAGAGTTTTCTTTTGGAGTTGCGAAGCAAAAAAGGCGGACGTCGTTTGCGCGTGACGCGCGATGCGATGCGGATTCTCACGCAATACGGCTGGCCGGGCAACGTGCGCGAGCTTCGGGCGGAGGTGATGCGGTGGGGGGTCTTTTGCGACGAAGTCGTCCACGTGAACGACCTCGCGAATGAAATTCGTTACGGTGGGGAAGCTCAGCACAATCAAGCGAGCGGACGAAGCGACGTTTTGCAGGGCGAGATGCGCACGCTGCGAGAATGCGTGGACGATGCCGAGCGGGATGCGATAACGAAGGCGCTGCAGGCCGAGCGCGGGAATTTGAGCCGCACAGCGAAAGCACTGGGGATTGACCGCAATACGCTCAAGCGAAAGATGAAGGCGTTCGGGACGCGGGAGGAAGAGAACGAATAGGCGCGGTGCGCGGTCGGCTTCAGCCGAATTGCTCGTGCGCGTGTGCTCGAACATTTGCTATTGCTTTTCCAATGTGAGGACCGTATCGTCGCACGATGACGTCCCGCATTGAAGACGCCCTTGATAGTGTCGAGAATTTACGTGGCTGGCGAGCTTTTCTCGCCTTGTCGCCCGAAGCTGCCGATGCCGATGCGATCGTCGGAGCGCAGCCTAACGATATTTTATCGGATCCCGAATACATGGTGGCCACTCGATGGTCGACGGCTTTGCCGCAACGTATGGGACGCTGACGACGACCATGGCTGACGTCTTTCGTGCTCTTGCAAGCGCCCTCTTCCATGCGACAACCTTCGAGCAAGCGGCAACGTCCCTCGGCAACGTCATGCTCGACGTGACGACCGAAGCGCTCGAGGAAAGCGACTATGCCAATGGCGCTCGGATTTTGCGCGTCATGGTGCACGTTCGCCCCGATGATGGATACCGTAAGCTGACGGTGATTGAACAAGATGTGGATGGAGATGGCCAGGATCGCGAACCTTGTGTTTCGTACGTGCCCTCCGCGACAGCGTGGCGTTGGGTTGCGAGCCATCGAAGCGCCGTGTCGATCGACGGGGTCATTGGCCGCGTGCAGCCTCATGCGCCCAAAGTAGCAGCGCACGTTCAGAAACGAGCGATGCAGCTCGACCCGATGGCCAGCAAGGAAACGCTCGACAGATTCGTCGGTCGCCGCGTCACGCATGTTTGCGCGTTGCCCATACGCATGCCTGGAGGTGCGATACACGGGATGGTTGCCATTGAAGCAGACGCCCGAATCGCAATGGGCAAGGATCTCATCTGGATGCTGGTGGGCGAAGATTTGCAGGTATTGGTCGACCTTGCGGCACCGCATCTCGTGAGCTTGCCGCAAGCGGTCGTAGCGAAAACGCCCATCGATGATTTTTTGCCCGTCGTCGGGAAAGCGACGGCACCGCTCGTATCGATGCTCCGCGTGTTTGCCAAACAGGAAGAAACGATTCTCTTGAGCGGTCCCACGGGTGCTGGCAAATCCCGTTTGGCGCGGTGGTGCAAAGAGCAATCGGCGCGCAAGGGCGGTCCCTTCGAGGTACTCGATTTGATGACGGTGCCCGAGGATTTGCAGATGGCCGAGCTATTCGGGTGGAAACGAGGGGCCTTCACGGGAGCGGTCAAGGATAGTTTGGGTACTGTGGGACGTGCCGAAAACGGGACGTTGTTCATCGACGAAATCGACAAGCTGTCCCTCAAGGCGCAAGCGGGCCTTCTGCATTTGCTCGAAGAACGGACCTACCGGGTGCTCGGGGAAGGTGACGGTGAAAAACGGGCCAATGTGCGCTTCATCATTGGCACGAATGCAAATTTGCTGCAAGACGTACAAGCAGGCAAATTCCGCGAAGATCTTTATTATCGCATCAATGTCCTCCCACTCAAGATTCCGCCGCTCGACGAACGATCGGATGAAATACCAGCTTGGGCCGATTACATGTTGAAGCGGCGCCACCGAGAATCATCGGCCGAAGCGCACGCCATTCTTTCTGAAGCAGCGGGTCGGATGTTGGCTTCGAGGGGCTGGCCGGGGAATTTGCGGCAGCTCGACAACGTGGTGCGGCGCGCGTATGCATTGGCATTGATGAAACATGGGGATGCCACGAGGGAGATTGTCCTGACGGACGTGGAAGTCGAAATGGCGCTCGCGTACGAAGATCCGCGCAGTCGCACATCGGTCACCGAAGCCATGCGCGAAGCTGCGCGACGATTCGTCGTGGAAGCGGAGCTTCGGCGCGACGCGAAAACGCTCAACTTGGATCACACGGACGCCTTCAAGGGCCTGGTGCTCGCCGCGGCCGAAGAACGGCTGGGCAGCAAGGACGAAGCGTATCGGCTGCTCGGCAAAGAAGCGTTATTGGCCAACCGCAATCATCACAAGCCGTTTCGAAAAGAAATCGAAAAACTCCACGCTCTCTACGAAGCGCTTGGCGAAGCGGAGCGTTTTCCGTACAAGCATTTGCTCGAGTCATGAAAGCATCGTCTCAGAGTCGGACCGCTGCTGCCCGCGAAGAACGACATTCTCGACGAAAGTGCTTACATCGCCGAATCCGAGGCAAACAATTCTTCGATGGATGCCACGGAGAATAGCTGCGCCGTCCAACGCTCGAGTTGCTCGGCAGTCGCCGTATCGACGCGACTTCCGACGCTAGCTGGAACATCACCGAAGCGTTGACGTAGGAGGCGGCGCAACATGTTGCGCCCGATGTCGAGCCCTTTCTTGTGCCCCTCGTCGAGCCCTTTCTTGTGCCCCTCGTCGAGCCCTTTCTTGTGCCCCTCGTCGAGCCCTTTCTTGTGCCCCTCGTCGAGCCCTTTCTTGTGCCCCTCGTCGAGCCCTTTCTTGTGCCCCTCGTCGAGCCCTTTCTTGTGCCCCTCGTCGAGCCCTTTCTTGTGCCCCTCGTCGAGCCCTTTCTTGTGCCCGTGCTGCTCGGCCTCCTGTTGCAGTTTCGCGATTTCAGGGTTTTTCTTCGCAATGAGCGCCTTGGCAACCTCGTTTTCGGCTTCCGCAAGTGTGCTATCGACGAGCGCCTTGACCGCAATCGGGCGGACAAACACGGGATCGTCGAACATCGCGTTCATGTCGAGCCGAGTGAATTCCCCGCTCGACTTCGACCATTCGCGAATTTCCCCCGACTTTACGAAGATGGCGAAGATGCGCCGAACCCCGCGCCGAGCCAGGTTCTTTGCTTTGCCCGTCACGTCGCTCATCGATTGTTCGTTGACAATCTCGAACGATAGCTCCTCGAGATACCGAGAACCGGTTTCAGGATCGATGCCCCTCTTACGGATGCACACATCCGTTGCGAAGTCCGATTCCACAGAACTGCGTGTGAGCAATTCGGTTGCCACGACAAATTCACGCAGAACGTGAGCGGCCAGCAAGAAGCCGGTGAGTGCTTGGGCATCTGCGTGAGGAGACAATGAACCCACGTCGATGACCTCACGCCCGTCGATGAGCTCGACCCGAGACACTTCGGGCACGACGATGTGCTCGTCGACCGGCGGAAATGGTGCTGGCGTGGGTTTGGACCGACGTTCCATGCGCGCTGGTGTATGCGATTCCGCAACACTGTGCGCACTCGAAGCGAGAACCATGGGTGCAGCAGGAACTCTCGGGTCCATCGGTCTCAAACGTAGCAGAAAAGCGGATGTGGGTGCAACCGGGAAAGCTCGGCGAAAATGCGCAGGTGCTTCGCAATCCGCGCATCCGTGAAGCAACCCAGTTCGTCATGGTCGAGGTTGCCCGGTTTACCCAGGAAATCGAGGTTCGTCAAGGACACGCGGACGGCTCGTCTGGAATTTCCGATCACGGCAACTGCACACCTGCGTGCGGACAGCAAGCGCCTGCTTGCAACCGACAAGCGCCACGCGCCGCCGATGAGCCGAGGTCCTTCGTGGATCGGCGGAGTTTCACGAGATTCGACGTGGTGTTGCAGATTGGCACATGGGTTGCTGAATGCCACTGCGAGCGTAACGAGACGCCAAGAAAAACATCAGCTCATCGTACTTCAGGAGAAAAACCATGCGTAGCCTTCAACTTGCACTTTCTTTCGTTCTTCCTCTCGGCCTTTTCGCTTGCACCGTCAATACGGTCGACCCCAATCCCGTTGGCAACGCAGGAAACGGCGGCGATGGTGGTGGGACCAGCAGCAGCAGCGGAATGGCCGGCGCTGGTGGTGACGGTGGCGGAATGCAACAAGGAACGGCACAAGTACGGTTCATGAATCCGGACTTCTTCCAGTCCGCCGAGCTCCACAGCGAGAATCAAAATGGCAACCCGCCGGCGGCCGAGTCGCTAGATCCTACCAAAGGCACGGCGTATCTCGATCGTGCGGCGGGCACGTACAGGTTTTTCGCGACGGGCCCGGATGGAATCATTGCCCAGAGCGACAACAACGTGCTCGAGGAGGAAAAACAGTACACGGTGGCAGGTCTGGGGTTGGGAAGCGGCAACCCGATGATGCTTTTCAAGCAAGATGATTACGCGAACATCGCTACGGACCACACGCGCTTCCATTTCATCAATGCGCAGTCGGCCGATTCGAGCGTCGAGATGGAGGCTTGGGTTCTCTATCCGAATCCCGATATGACGGAGACGGTGAAGGCCAATTTCAAGGGGAATTACGGCAGCATCAACACCGAAGAGCTCGCGTATGCCGCGACGCCGGTTCATTTGGAGGTGACGTGGCCATTGCCGAACGATCCAACGAGGAAGCTTTTGGTAACCTGGAACATCGCATCTTTCGTCCAGCAAAACAAGGATTCGGCTGTCGACGTTTACCTGAGCTTCACCGGGCAATGCGATATCAAGGAGCCGGATTTCAGTACCTGCAATCCGCACTTCATCGCTCAGGGAGTGAGCGGTTCCACGGGGGGCGCGATTCTCGTCTCCAAGGCCAACACGCCGTGAAGGGCAGTGGTCGGCATACATGAACGTGGCGAGCACCCGGAGCGAACGTTTCGATTTCGGGTGCTCGCATCTTTTCCACACAGCCCTACGTTTGGCCTTTCCGCGAGATGAGGACTGCAATATCATCCCATTTTTCGAGGAGTGTCCTCATGAAAAGCTCGCTTTCCGTTCGTTGTACATTGACCATTCCGTTCGCCTGTCTCGGCATCGTGGGATGCTCGGAAGCCGACGTGCCCCTTGATCCGATCGGCCAATTCGACACTGGAACGTACGAGATTTTCGATCCGAATGGAGTGCTGATCGGCGCGATCTACGCGTATCATGATTTGATCGACATCAAAAACAGCTACGAATACTGGAAGCTCGACCCAGCTTCGAGCGCGATGATCTGCAACGAAAAGAGCAATTGCAACCTCGCAGGTAAGGTCGTCAACCCCTCAACCACGACGAAATTCGGCGATTTTGCGGCTTGGCGAGACAACGAGGCCTATCGGTTCAACAATCCCTGGTACCTTCGTGCAACGTATGCGGACCACAAAGCAAACGATGATCTTTTTTGCGACGATACGACATGCAAATACGTGCCGTCGAACGATGTCCCGACAACACCCATTTCAATATTTCCTGCAGGTACGTACGAATACGGACGAGATTTCGTCGTCGTGACGAACAACGCAAAGGGCGCCGTTGAAACTTGGTTCATGAGTGCATTCTTTGCAAGTAGCAATCGATCGAACGAGACGATTTCCTTCACCACCGCGGTAAGCTCGGAGATTCCTTGCAGCATTGCCTGCGCTGCTTCATGCACGGGCGATTGCTCGTCGAAATTCCGGGTCGATGTCCAGTATGCCAAATGCACAGCCGCTCCAACGAGCACGACAGACTGCCAACAGTAGGTCAAACCGATCGTTCCGCGACGAACCCCCACGCTTCGTCGACGGACATCACATCCATTCGAAACCGCCAAAAATATTCGGGAATCGACGATCGAAGCTCGAGCATTGCGGGGAGCAATTCCACCGATGCATCCGGTCTGCATTTGCACAGCAGCCCCAGCATCTGAACGCCTGCCCCCGGAACCGGAATCTTCAATGCCGCATCCGCCAGCGCATGCCATTCTTCAGGCGTCGCCCCAATCGCAGCAATGGCCAGCGTTCGCGCAAAGAGCGCACCCCAGGTATTGCTCATCGCAGTCCATCGCTGCTCGGTTCGTCGAGCCAGCACGACCATTCGTTCCATGTCCCCACATCGCCACGCAATCGCCGCCTCGGTCAAACTCGCAAGCGCCTCCAAATCGACGACGCCCGTCTTTGCCGCAAGCTCGACGAACTCTTCGTCCACGTCCAGCGAATCACCTCGCCGATACCGAGCCGTTCGCGTCAGCCATTCAGCTCGAGCTTCACAATACGCATGCCGGCATTCCGCCGATAGCCTTCGCGCTTCGTCTGCGACGACCACGGCTTCGTCGAATCGGAATGCCTCGATGAGCGCCGATGCACAATTCAAATGGCTCGCTACGCGCTCCGTCGTCCATGGCTCGCCAACCGCAGCCTTTGCATGAAGCTCTGCCGCTTCGTCGAATCGACCTTCACGATAACGAAGGCGCCCGAGCCACCCCGAAAAACGTGTCTGTGCACGTTCGCCCGCGTCGCGTGCCCATCTTTCAGCTTCCTCGAGGACCGATTGTTCTTGCTCGAGCGAACATCGCCGCGCCGAATGAACGCGCACTTGCTGCCTGGTGCGTTCGAGGTCTGGATTCGAAAACGGTGCAATGCTGTCGACAAGCGAAATCGCGCGGTCTCCACCTGTCGTACGCATTGCGAGCGCCGCGCGCACGAGCCGTTCGAGCGCTTCCGTTTCCGCCGTCGCGTTCGTCACGCGGCACAATTCGTAGAGCACCGCATCGAGCGCCCTTGGCGACCCGTCCGCAATCGCCAGCTCGACCAACCACCCTAGCAAACGACTTTCGCCCCAATCGATATTTTGGGCAGCCCCTTGGCGCGCTGCCAAAAGGCCGTCCGACAAGAGCGCCGTCGCTCGACCGAGCCGCCCTTGCAACACGAGCGGCTCGGCCAGCGCAAGCGTTTCTGCAACGATTTCCGATGGATCGGTCGCCTCACGTTCGCTTTGAGACGCAATCAGATGAAAAAGACGACCCTCGGCACCTCGAGGTAATGCCTTGGCGATGGCTCGATGCGCACTTCTACGCCGCTCCGTGTTTCGTCGCGACAAACGCGCCGCGCGACCTTGCGCCATCGCTCGACCGTCGGCCAAGCGAACGACGGCGCCGCATTCCACGAGCTCCTCCATGTCCGCTTCGATGCCGCTTTGTGGACGATCCGTAATGCGTGACAAATCCTCGATATTCGTATGCGGCCACGATAGTTCGACCCATATCGCAAGCTCTTCGAGGTGTTGCGGCACCGGCGCACGCGCGGCTTCCGTTGATACGACGGGCGGCAATGGCAATGCGACGCGCCCTGCGGCGAGGCGATCGAGCGCTTCACGACTCACCATCCACTTCGGCCCCACTTTTTGCGCAAGTCCCGCACGTTCCCAAGCAGCCAATTCGCCCCAGATACGTGAGGGCAAACCCTGCGAACGTGCGTACAGCTCCTGCGCCGCATCTTCACATAAATGAAAGATCCGATCGGGTCCGATGAACAACTCACGCAATCGAGCCTCGGGCCACGGTTCGAGCGACACGACTTCGATGCTTGGGATCGCTCGCGCGGTTCGATCACGCAGCCGATCGATGAGGTCTCGTGCGGATTGCGGCCTTTCTTTCGGCGCACGCACGAGCAGCGAATCGATTGTGTTCGTTATGGCCACGGGCACATCGGGCGCGATGTCCGAAAGACGCGGCGACGGCTCTGTGAGGCGCAAGCGCATCAAAGTTTGAAAATCGTCCGCCTCGTGGGGCAATCGACCGGAAAGGGCCTCGTAAAGCATGACGCCGATGGCGTAAAGGTCGGTCGCGGGGGTAATGGTATCGCCCACGATTTGTTCGGGCGCGAGGTAATCGGGGGTGCCGAGAATATGGTCGTCGCTGGCCGAATCCCGTGCGAGCGATGGACCAAGGGACAAACCGAAGTCGAGCAACGTCGGGCGCCCATGTTCGTCGACGAGCACGTTGCCCGGTTTGATGTCACGATGAACAACGCCCGCGGTATGCACACGGTCCAGCGTTTCGAGCAAGGCAAGCGTTGGGCCCGCAATGCTCGACCACGTTTTTTCGGGTGTGCCAGGAAAAGGCGATCCCGATATACGTTCCATGACGAGAAACGGCCGTCCGCCATCGATGCCTTCGTCGAGCATTTGCACGACGCCGGGGATTCGCAAGAGCCGCAACGCCGAAACTTCCCGCCGTACGCGTGCTGGTTCGACGCCAACATCGGATCTGAGCAACTTGACCGCCACGAGCGTTTGGGTGAGCGTATCGTCGGCTTCCCACACTTCGCCGTGTCCGCCACGACCGATGACGCTACGAAGAACGTATCGGCCAGCAATGCAGTGTGGGACGTGTTCGCTGCTCACGTGAGCTTGGCACTCTTGTTGCATTTCGATTTCGTTGATGAGCGCCACGACATGATACGATGTTTTGCTCGGCCTTCAACAGCTATTCCAACAAGGAAAACGGACAATGCGCATTCGCTCGCTTTCTTTCTTCGTCGCTTTGGCCTCGGTTGTCGCCGGATGTAGCGACGAGGTCCCGTACGGTTCGTCACTCGCCGATTGCGAAGCCACAGATCCATTCCCGCTGCAGGCGGGTGAAACCATCGAAGCAGATTCTTGCTATCGCTTCGCTCGTGATACCTTTTCGTTTCCGAACTACGTGGGTGGCCCGATGCTTGGGCCTAAAGAAATGGCGGAAGTCTTTGGCACCGGCGTATGCTCGAAACACCTCGATACGTGCAGCCCGGACGACGAAATGGCTGGCTATTGCACGGCAGGTTGCATCCTCACGCCTCAGGCGCGGCGGCATATGGACGAATACAACAGCGCGATGAATGGCGGTCATTGTGATGGTTTGTCGGCGATGAGTCAGCTCATACACACAGGGTACGTCGATGCCCAGACATTTGGCAGCTCATCCGCCCATGGTTTGTCCGAAACCGATGGTCTTCGACGTGAAATCGCGCGGTGGTGGACGACCCAGGTGCCGGTTCAGCAGAGGGGCGCATCCCAGGACAAGACACCGGGCGATGCGTTGAAATACCTCGACAGCATATGGAATAGTGATGGGATGGCGACCTTGTGGATCCATTACATCACGGATGGTCACACGGCTGCACATGCCATCACGCCTTATGCCATCACGCACGACGAAAGCGGCACTCGACGCATCTACGTGTACGACAGCAATGACCCGACTGGAGTGCACTTCGTCGAGATTGATCAGGCGGAGAAGATCTGGTCGTACCAGCTCACGAATGGCCTATTTGCAGGCACGGACCATTCACCAAAGGGTTTTACCGAAATGCGGTTCGTTGCCGATGCGGACCGAACGGATCGGTATTGCTGGTTTTGCGAGGAATCCTTTGCAGACAAGGTGCAAGACCACGTGGTTCTGGGGGGCGACATGCTGGCTCGATTGGAAGACGAAGCCGGCAGCCCGTTTGTCGAAAAAAGCGCCGAGGGGGTGTGGAATTTGCTCAATGCCGAACTGCACTTCCCCTTTACGAACCTGGACGACCAACCATTGCCCAGCATCGTGCACGACGTGAACGCGCCGTACAAGGTCCGGTTCACGGGAGCATCGATCGGCGGAGAACCAGGGCGTCTTCTCGTGTCGTCTCCCGGCAGCACCGTGGGCATCGAGGGAATTTTTCTCATGCCAGATCAACACGGGATTGCGACGGTGCATCCCGACACGAACGAGATTGAATACGCGGCGAGCGGCACGGAAGAAGCGACGCTTCACGTCACGGCGCATCACGACGCTGCCGATTACGAATTCACGCTCACGATCAAGGCGCAAAGCGGGCACACGATGCGAATCAAAAATGACGAGGTCGCCGAAATCCTCATCGTCGATCTCGAAGCCGTCGACACGAGCTACGACGTGACGCTCGGTATCGAACGGCACATGCAGGGTCAATTGGAGAAAGCGACGTTCACGCAAGTGCCCCATGGGGCGGTCGTCGAATACACGATCACGTATGGTGAATTCAAAAGCGGCATCTCGGTCGATGTCGATATCGACAAGAACGGCATCGATTTCACCGAGACATGGATGCCGTAAAGCGCAGGCCTCGGCGAAACGTACCATTGGTTCAAACACAACGTGTCCGCATTGCGCAACGCGTAAGAACCATCGAGCAGCATTCACAGGACGCTCGGGACAAGTTCCCTCCGCGTCCGATTGCTGCAATTTTTCTTTCTTGCTGTAAATTCGACAAGGCACGATCTGGACAAACATTTTACCCAGACAGACGGAAAAATCGTGTAGGATCCTCGTATTGTCGGCGACTTTTTGCCGAAGGTCGAAGGAGGACACATGGCGGGATGGGATTGTGAAGCGGATGTCGTGATCGTTGGATCGGGTGCTGCTGCGCTCGCGGCCGCCGTGGCGGTCGTCAACGAGGGCAAGACGGTCTTGATGTACGAGGCTGCGGCGCAGCCTGGAGGGACGACGGCGCTGTCGGGCGGCGCGTTTTGGATTCCCAACAACGCTTTGATGCGTGCGGCGGGGCGTACCGACCCACGCGAAGACGCAATCAAGCTCATGGCGCGTCTGTCGTACCCATCGCTTTATGATCCGGAAGCGGTAAACGTCGGTTTGCCGCAGCGCCAGTACGATTTGATTGCGGCATATTACGACAATGCTTCGCCGATCATCGAGCTCATGACGCAGCTCGGGGCATTGCATCCGTACATCTATCCGCAATTCGGATTTTCCCCCGACCCTCTCTCGGATCCGGATTACTTCTCCGATCTGCCGGAAAACGCGGCGCCCTACGGGCGTGTTCTCGGCAATGCGCCGCCGAACGTGGTGGGCTGGCCGGGATACATGCTCACGCAGGGCATCATCGAATGGCTGGAGAATGAGGGCGTCACGATTAGCACGAACAGCCGTGTCGTATCGGTCGTGCAAAAGAACAGTGGTGAAGTGGTGGGGGTGGTGATCGACCATCTTGGATTCACGATCCGGGCCAAAGCCAAGCGCGGCGTCATCTTCGCGACGGGCGGTTTCGCGCATTCGGCGTCGAAGATGATTGGACTTTCGCGCGGACCGCTGTTTGGCACGGGCAGTGTGCCGACCACGCGTGGCGATTTTCTCGACATTGCCGCGTCGCTCGGGGCCTCCGTGGACAACCTTGCGAATGCATTCTACTTTCAGCTCGCCATCGAACGAGCTGCTGCGCAAAACGGGCTCGTGGGGCTCGATGGCATTTGCTGGCAGGCCTACGGCGATAGCAGCATCATCGTCAACAAGACCGGTAAGCGGTGCCAAAATGAAAAACTTCCGTATCACGTGCGTGGACAAACCCATTTCCACACGCTTGGAACGGACGAACCCAATCTCGTACAAATCATGATTTGGGACGACGCGGTTGCGCAGGAGCCCACGCCGTGGCCGTGGCGAAGCTTGGTGCCGATGCCGGGACCGCTGCCTTCGCACATCATTACGGCGAATACGCTGGGGGGCTTGGCTGCGCAAATTCAGGCGCGACTCGACGCGCTGCGCGGTCAACGCTTCTTTGCGGCGGGCGTCGTGCCGAACGTGCAGCTCGATCCGAATTTCGTGACGAACTTGCAGGACACGATTGCACGTTTCAATGGATTTGCAGCGTCCGGCGTGGATCTCGATTTCCAACGCGGCGCGACGGCATTCGAAAATGCTTGGCAAGGTCCGTCCCGAAGCGTCACTGCCAATCGTACGATGTATCCGATGTCGGCCGCGGGCCCCTATTATGCCGTATTGCTCGGCGCCGGGACGCTCGACACGTGCGGTGGTCCGGTCACCGCGGTGGACGGGCACGTGCTGCGCCCGAACGGCGCGCCGATTCCGGGGCTTTTTGGTGCAGGCAATTGCGTTGCATCGCCGGCGGGACGCGGCTATTGGGGCGCCGGCGGGACCATTGGCCCAGCACTCGTATTTGGTTTCCTTGCGGGCATCGGCGCGGCCAACGAGCCCAAGCATCCCGCGTAATCGACACTCCCGAAGCTCGT
Source organism: Polyangiaceae bacterium (assembly GCA_016715885.1). Taxonomy (NCBI): domain Bacteria; kingdom Pseudomonadati; phylum Myxococcota; order Polyangiales; family Polyangiaceae; species Polyangiaceae bacterium. The sequence continues at coordinate 59,778 of JADJXL010000016.1, read as the reverse complement.
CGTCATTCTTCCGCGTACCGAGACCCCTTCTTCGATACTGCCCGCCACGATGGAAGCGCGGCGACAGTTCCGTACGCACAAACCACCCATTGGCAGAAAGATGCCTTCTCACGCAACCTGAGAAGGTGTAAGGTGCCGCAGCCGAAACGATGGCTGACAAGGAGATCGTCATGCAAAACAGAATCGCATTGATCACGGGTGGAAGTCGGGGGCTTGGTCGCAGCGGAGCTTTGGCGCTCGCTCGACGCGGCGTTGGTGTCGTGCTCACCTATCGTTCGCAGAAGGCGGAGGCCGATGGAGTCGTTGCGGAGATCGAGGGGCAAGGAGGCAAAGCGATAGCTCTTGCGCTCGATGTGGGGCATAGCGCGACATTTGCGGAGTTTGCTGAACGGGTCAAGCAAGCTTTGCGCGCCAAATGGGATCGAGACAGCTTCGATTTTCTCGTGAACAACGCCGGTATCGGCGTTCATGCGCAATTCGCCCAAACGACCGAGGAGCAGTTCACGGAATTGATGAACGTGCACCTCAAGGGGCCGTTTTTCTTGACGCAGACCCTATTGCCGCTCATCGCCGATGGCGGCAGAATCCTCAATATTTCGACGGGTCTTACGCGGTTTGCACTTCCCGGATATTCGGCCTATGCCGCCATGAAAGGTGCTTTGGAAGTGCTGACGCGTTACTGGGCAAAAGAGCTCGGACCCCGACGCATCAGCGTGAATACGCTCGCCCCGGGAGCGATCGAGACGGACTTTGGCGGCGGCGCCGTGCGCGACAATCCGCAGATCAATGCTTTCATTGCTTCGCAAACAGCGCTGGGTCGCGTGGGAAAGCCCGATGATATTGGCGGCGCCATTGCCGGCCTTTTGGCAGACGAAAGCTGTTGGATCAACGCCCAGCGCATTGAAGCAACAGGTGGTATGTTCGTATAAGACAAGCCAGACGGCCGGTTTGATCGCGGTTGCAGCCCCAATGCAACCATGCCGAGCCGCCGCCTCCATGGGCGCCGATCCGCGCCTACATCATGGCATCGTCGGGCAGAACCATGTCGATGTCTGGGCAAACGGACCGATGGGACCTATCCTTCCCGTATGCGATTTCTCTGCGACGCCATGCTCGGTGGGCTCGCCCGTTGGTTACGCGCCGCCGGGTACGACGCCGAATTCGAGTATGGCATTGCCGACCCCGAGCTCATCGCACGCGCGCGCCGCACAGGCCAGCTCATCCTCAGCTCCGATAGCGGAATTTTCGAAAGAAACGTCATCCGCACCGGCGCCGTGCCAGCGCTCTACGTGCCCCGTGATTTGAAACTCCAGGAACAACTCGCATTCGTCCTCGAGACGCTCCACCTTCCCGTGCGCGAACCCCGCTGCATGACTTGCGGCGGAGCGCTTCTCTCCATCGCCAAGGACGAAGTCCGCGCCGAAGCTCCTCCACGCACGTTCGAAACCACGATGCAATTCTGGCGCTGTTCGAGCTGCGGCAAGCTCTTATGGAAAGGAACACATTGGGCACGCATTGGGCAGACGCTCGATGCAGCGCGCGGTTTTGCGGCAAGCGTCGACGAGGACGAAACGTTGCTCGATAATGGCGTCGCCAAACGGTAACAACCGCCTCATTCCGTTTTTGCAAAAATCGTCCCCGCGACGGACTCCGACAGCTTTTGCCATTTCGCATACGCCTTCACCGCGGCCCCACGAATTTGCGCAGGCGCAGCCCCGTCGCCAATGGCTCGCACGACCGCATCGAGCACGTAACCTTCGGGCGCCATCAGCGTTCGCGTCATGACGAGCGTTTCCGAACCCGCAGCACGCAACGCCGGACCAAAGTATTGCTCCGACGCGCAGGCCAACACGAACGACGGAATCGCCGTCGCTCGACCCTTGGGAACAGCCGGCAATTCGACGCCGTCCATCAATCGGTTGTGCCCGGCGTATCCCGCAATGGACACTCGCACTTCTCGATCTTTTTCACCATCGCGAAAATGCACCACACCGCCATGGGTCGCTCGATGCCAAAACATGTCGACTGCTTGGTCGATCGAAGCGCCATGATACGCGTCCAAAACGACGATTTGCTCGATGGTTCGTCCTTCTGCAGCTCCCGGAATCATCCGGCGGTAGACGGCTCGTTCGAGAAGTGCGCCTTTTCCGCGAGCGACATCGATACGCGCAAACTCGCTCTGTTTGCGGTCGAAAAATCGTCGATGACCGAATAAGGCTCCCCAATAAAGGTTCGTGCGCAGATTACCGGCCGCGCCGGCAGCCGGGCTCCCGCAATCGATTTGTTCATTCGAGCAGAGCGGCACGATGACGTGGATGACGAGCGGTGCACTGGCGCCTGGCTCGCCGGCTCGGGCGATTGGCATGGTCGAGCACACGAGAAGCGCAGTCGCAACGAGGAACATGGCAAAGATTCGAGCGTGCATCATGGTGGTTGCACGTTCATCGGACGAGCCGGCCATAGTGTGACGAGGTGACGGGATTTTTTGTCAATGCCCATGCTGCCCCCGTCACCCTCAAGGAAACGTCAATTTCAACACCTCGGTTTCCCAGCGTTTCTTGAATGCATCGAGGTCCTTTTCGCCAAGCACTTTCAGGAGCGTCGAGTAGCCCGATGGATCCGTCGTTCGGTCCTGCAGATACGCCTTCCAGAACGGCACGAGCTGCCCGCGCTCCTGCAAATAATGCAGCAAGTATCGGCTCTGCGCGTAATTCGTCCCTGGATCCTCATTGTAAAATTCGCTCCGCGTCGTGTGCGTGAGCGCCCGAAAACTCGGCACGGTGCCTTGGACGATGGCCTTTTGCAAGCTCGGAAGACGCCAATTCGTGAGCCCAATGATGTGCCCATTTCGCTCGGCAGATTGCTCGAAAAGCGACCCGAGCCCTTCATTGAGCCATGCAGGACATTCCGGAACGTTCGCTTCGACGAACGGATGCACGATTTCATGCACCAACGTGCCGCCCCCCGTCGCGATGTTCATCACCAGCGCGTGGTGTTCAGACGAGTAAAACCCGTACGGCGTGCTCGGCGAATTCTCGAAGTGCTTTCGAACCGCCGCGTCGTACGATTGTTTTCCTCCAAAAAGCCAGATCGTGAGAATGCGTTCCGGGTCCTTGGTGAAAAAATCCTTTTTCAAGTGCTCGACGGCCCAGCGTACCGTACCCGCGGCGTGTGCGCGCACTTTTTCCGGCGATTCGTCTCCAACGACGACGAACGGAGGTTCGATGACCACCGTATGCTCGCGGCGAAGCATGGGTTTGAGCTTCAAAACATGTTGCGCATAAGCGGCCGGGGAAAAACCATTCCATGGCTGCATGGGCGGAATCGATGGAGAACCAGCGAGCCGCATTCGAATGACCGTCCATTCATCGGATTTGTACTGGAGCGGCCAAAGGCGCAAGAATCGGCTACGCGCCATCCGCATGTATCCGCCATTGTCAATGGCAGGATCGCTGTAAATCACTTCATCCTTGTCGTGATCGTATCCGAGCACCAATCGAAAATGCTCGGTCGTTTGAGGCTGCTCGTCGAAATGCGTGCATACGATTGAAGGAATCCCTTGCTTCAAGTCTTCATGAAGCTCGCGGAAAAGATTGCCGAGATCCGCCTCCGCATGCGCCGCGCGGGCCACGAACCACACGCGGCCAACGTCGAGGCCGAGGTTCACGAGGCCCTGCGTCAATTCACGCGTCGTCGCCCCCATTCCTCGAGCCGGATCCATCCCCGTAATACCAAAAACAGCGTCCTGATCGAGCGATACACCCTTGGCTCGAAGAAACATCTCGGTTGCCGCCTCGCCACAAAAATCCGGCTTCTGGCGAACGTGCGGAATGCCGGACACGAGCACCGTGGCAAGCTCGGGCAGAGGCCCCTCGATATGAACGTTTGGTACCACCGAGGGTGACGACGCATCCGGAGGACTCGGCACGCTGCTGGTGCAGCTTCCAAGGGCGAAAGCGAGGGTGCCAATCAAGATGGCTCGGTACATGGCGGGCTTTGACGCAGCGCGAAGGATTGTCATTGGGTCCATACGCGACGTCATCGCGCGAGGCCCGGAAAGTGTGACCGGATTTGTTGCATGTCGTCGTGAAAAAGTTGGATGGACGGAAAACAATTTCTGTAACGCAACGGAAGTTTGCTCTTGAAAACATCAATATATCGCGTTTACCATGTTATCCATGCGTCGATCGCTGATTCTCATCGGCTCGGTCGTGGCGATGGCAAGTGGTGGTTGCGGTGGCGGTCACGTTGGCGATCTTCCGCTCGTCGTGGTGGATGGCGCACCGGCGATTCCCCCGTACGTGCCCGGCGGAGTGTCCATTGACGTGCCCGAGGAGCTCACGGCGCTTGGAGCCAAAGGTAGTCGTCTGCTCGTGGGCACGAATGCGACCGTTTATGGTCTCGGCGATGTCGTCGGGACGCTCGAAGAATTGTCGGTATGGAGTGACGATCCGACGGTCCCTGCGTCGACGGGCGCGGTGCATGCGGTCGGGCGAAGGTCGGCGAATGTGCTCGTCGCGGCCGATGCGGGCATTTTTCATACGTCGGGTGAAAAGCTTCTCGTGTCCCCTGCCAGCAATCAGCTCGCGGCATTGGGCATTTCGGGATTCGCGGCGGAAAATGCCAATGGAACCGAACGGTTATGGCTCACGACGTCGTCCGGGCTCTATGAGCTTTCGAATGGATCGCTCTCCGCGTGGACGGTCGAGGGCGAAAGTGGCGCGCCGACGATCGTGGAATCGAGCGGTCACATCGTATTCGTTGCATTTGGGGAAAAGCTTTACGAATTGAATTTGGAGACGAGCGAAGCTGTCCTGATTCCGCATTCGTTCGGAACGATTCACGGCATTGCTCATGGTGCCGCAGGCACGGTGTACATTGCCGCGGACCGAGGTTTGTTCGAGCGAGGTGCGGATGGCGGCTACACGCAATACACGCTTTCGGATGGACCGGACCCCGTAGCGGCGTACGCGGTGGTCTTCGATCCGAAGAAAGGTATGTTCGGCGTGACGGCTGCGGGTATCGTGCTTGCGCAACCCGGAAAAACGCCGGCCGGGATTACGGCATTTCCTGCGAGTTTGCCGGCGGAAGCTCCGCCCATGGCAACGGCGGACGACATTGGCAATGTGTGGATCGGTGCAGGAAACAAGCTCGAGGGATTGCGTATAGGCTCGACGCTCACGTTCGACGCCGACGTGGTTCCGGTATTTCAAACGTATTGCGGATCGTGCCATCTCGATGGAGCGGGCAACTCACCCATCATTGACATGACCGACTACGAAACGGTCGTCGCCATGTCATCGAAAATCGTTTCCCGCATCAGCGCGGGACAAATGCCACCTGCGGCCAGCACACCCATGCCGGCCGAAGCGTTCGAAATCCTTTTGCGTTGGGAGGCGAGCGGAAGAAACCGATGAGCCATCTCGAAAAGAATAAAATAGTATTGTCCGTTCTGGCGATGATGTGTTCATCGCTGGCAGCGTTGCCTCGGGCCCATGCGGCTGATGACAACGCGTGTCTGCTCCACCGCCCTGCGCCCATCGAGCGGCAATTGCGGCGGCTATCGATTACGCTTCGCGGCCACGTGCCCGATTACGAGGAATATGCATCGGTCGAAGGCCTCGACATCGTGCCCGATTCCATCGTCGACGCGTATCTCGCGAGCGACGAATTTCGTTTGCAAATGCGAAGGTTCCACGAACAGCAGTTGCATACCAATCCAGCGACGGTCGCTCTCCGCTACAATGGCATGACGCTTTCGGAATCCACGGCGGAAACCGCAGGCTCGTCGACCAAAGTATGGAACCTCACTTCCACTGCGCGACGCAAGGCCTATCGAGGTGGACTTGGGACCCATGTTTGCCAAGATTTGCCGCAGAGCGATGCATCGCTTGGTTATGTCAATGGAGTTCCGAAATGTAAAAACATTGGGCCTGATTCGAGCGGCAACGATGTATGTCTCGAAGGCTGGGTGAACGTCGCTCCTTATTGGGATCCGGCGAACCCCATCAAGATATGCGCCTTCGACGCTCAAGACGCATTGACGTACGAAAAAACGACGAACCCGAATCCGGGGACGTATGCGTGCAGTGACTTTTCCGCGCAGAGTCAGCCGCGATGTGGTTGTGGGCCGAATCTTTCGTATTGTATGCGGTCGACGCTCGAACCGACGATTTGGGGCGATCTGCGCGAGCAGCTCCTGCGCCTCGTGGACGACCATGCGACCGGCATCGAGCCTTATTCGGAAATGCTCACGACGAGGCGAATGTACACGAACGGAAGGCTCGACTTCTGGAAGAAGAACCTCGCACCGACGCTCACGTATTCGCGAACGTACAACGAATGGCATACCGGCGACGCGGCGCTCGAACAAAACCCAGATTGGCTGGACACGTCGTGGCGTCCGGTGATGCGCGAGGCGCCGCATTCGGGTATATTGACGCTTCCGGCATTCACCCTGCGTTTTCAGACGAATCGCGGAAGGGCAAACCGTTTCCGTATTGCATTCCTGAACCAATACTTCGTCGCGCCATCGACGCCTGATCGCGTAGGCTGCACGGACGACGCAGCCGATGTTACGGAACGCTGCTATTGTCGCGATTGCCATCGCGTGCTCGAACCGCTTGCAGCACACTTTGCCGTGGTATCGGAAGCGGGAAGCGGGCTGCTCACGGATTTCGACAAAATCGTGTATTCGCAGTCGGCATGCAATGCGCAGGTGCTTCCTGGTTCGTCCAGCGTATGCAATCGGTTCTATGCCAAAGGGCAAGCGCCGGACCCGGACGATCCGACGAAAACGATTCCGGCGTGGCGCTTGATTCCGCTCGAATATGCCGACGCGCACCCCGAGGTCGCGGAAAACTTCGACAAGGGACCGGAAGCATTGGCAAAACAAATCATCGCCGATGGTTCGTTCGCGCGAGCGACCGTGGCCCATCTATTCACGTTTCTCATGAGGCGTGAAATGAACCTCGACCCGGCCAGCGAAGACAACGAGATCCCGCTGCTCGACGAATTGGCAAAGGAATTCCAGGCGGACGATAACCTGCCGCGCCTGGCCAAACGCATCGTGCAGCTTGCGGTGTTCCGGAGGATGCCGTGAAAATCCACTTGTCTATCCTCGCGCTCGTGGCGCTTTCCGGGTGCAGCTCGGGTGACGCACGAGACGCAAATACCGAATCCAAAGGCACCGTGCCTGCCCTCGATGGTCATCCGATTCCCGGCGGCGGCGTACGTCGATTGACGGTCGACGAGCTCCAAGCGTCCGTGCCGGTGGTCGCCGGAATGGACGAAAATGGCAATGCCATTACGTGGACGGTAAAGAAAGGCTCGAATACGTACGAAGGGTTCTCGAACGAAGGTTACGGAGCCTCGCTGGGACGTCCCGATTACGTGGTGACGACCGCGGAGAACCCGGAACCGAGCCCGCTGTATGCCAAGTTTGCCCGCGACATGGCGCTCGACGTGTGCGGCAAAATCATGAAGGCCGACTTGGCGCGCGCGGCTGGTGAACCGACGACGCTTTGGCACATGACCAAGGTCGACGGCACGGCAACGGCTGCGACAAACCAGGAAAATACCAAATACCTCGTCCTGCGTTTCTTGGGATTGCGCCTCGTGGACGGCGATCCCATGCTCGCATCGCTCGAAAGCGTCCGAGCCGAGGCTGCGGCAAACCCGAAGGACCCGGCAGGAAATGCCGAGGCGCAAGGGTGGCACGCGGTATGTGTCGCATTGTTCCAGGACCCCGCATTTCACATTGATTGAGAGGGAGGACGACGTGTCGAATAAACCTTGGATGACGCGCCGCCGAATGCTCTCCACGCTCGGCCTTTCCGCCGGTGCGTGGCTCATGCGCGATCTGGTGCTGCCTACGAGCGCCAATGCCGATGCAGCAACGCTCGCAAAAAGGCCACTGCTCATTTTCGCATACTTCAGCGGTGGATGGGATACGCTCCTCACGCTCGATCCGCGCGACGGGACAAAATTCAATGATCCCGCCGCGAAAATCCAAACCGGATACGATCGCGTTTGCGACGCCGTACCGGCAATTGAAAACGTGATGATGAATTGCGGGGGCACCGGTTTGGTAAAACCTGCGCAATCCAACATCACGTTTGGGCCGGCGATCGGGAAAATTGCCCAGCAGCATTACCAGGATCTTTGCGTCGTGCGCGGCATTGAAATGGCCACGCTCACGCACGAGGTCGGAAGGCGATATTTCTTGACGGGGAAGTTTCCGCGAGGACTCGCCGCATCGGGGAGTTCATTGCCGACGTGGGTCGTGCACGACGACCCTGGAGCGTCGGTCATTCCAAACCTCGTGGTGGGCGGCGTCGAAACGTACAACGAAGGTCTCGATCCGCGCGCGACGGGCCTCATGATTCGGTCGTCGAGCGATCTTTCGGCCATTCTAAAACCGCTCGTGGCGGGCAATGAACCGAACGACGCGACGAAAGCAGCGCTCACGGCGTATGCGGGCCAGGATCACTGCATTCACGAACAAATCGGGACGACGGGCCTGGTCAAGTCGTATCGAGCGGCCATGCAAAACGCCGAGCTCCTTTCCGAAGGCACGCTGTGGCAAAACTTCGACTTCAAGTCGAATCCGAGCGATCCTGCCATTCAGGAGCTTTACGCTGCGTTTGGCATCAATGCGGCGTCTCCGTCCTCGGACCTGGCGGGTCCCAAAGGCCAAGTTGCCATTGCAGCGCAGGCGCTCACGAAAAACATCAGCCAAGTCGTATCGATTCAAGTGGCCACTGGGCTCGATACGCACGACGACGATTGGGAATCGGTGCATCCTCCGAAGCTCATCGCCGGATTCGATGCACTGTCGGACCTCATTTCGTACTTGAAAACGAAAACGGATCCGAACGGTCAGCCTTTCTGGAATCGTACCGTGCTCGTGTGTTTTTCGGAATTCTCGCGCACCCCGAGCATCAATGTGCGCGGCGGAAGAGACCATCATTTGTCGAATGCGTGTCTCGTCGCCGGCATGGGGATTGCAGGCAACAAAGTCATTGGCGCAACGGGCGTGGACGATTACGCGTCGCGTGCGATCAATCTCGCAACGGGCGAGGTCGAAGAAGGCGGATCGCCGATACGGCCGGCCGATATCCACGCCACGGTGCTCGAAGCAATGGGTCTCGGGTACGACCACATTTCCAACCAAAGCCCCAAGATCATCGACGCGATGTTGAAGGGCTAGTTTCCTGCCGGGTCTGGATCTGGACGCTCGCTTCGCGCGGCTTGATTCGGCGCTGCGGCGGGGCCCTGTTTTCGTTGAGGGGCCGAAGGCGGCGCGTCCCGGGTGCTTTGCGCTTCGCGCCGAGAAACAAGGCTCGCCCGAAGCTACTTATTCAACGAAGTGGCGGAGGATCGCTGCTCTAGGCTATCGCTCGATGCGCATTTTGTGCACGATAAGGCTTGACGCCTCGTGCACATTCTTGTCTCATCTGATCATGCCCGACGACCTCGTTCACGTTCGCCTCGAATCCGAAGACTTTTCTTGCGACGACGTGCAAATCTTCGAAGTTGCCGGGCGCGAAAGCTTGGGGCGCCTTTTCGAGATTGCCATCAGCGTCGTCACCACCGCGCCGGGAGGTCTCGACATCGCCGCGGTCGAAGGAGCAACGGCAACACTCGTCTTCCAAGTGGAGCAGCAAGACGTTCGTCGCATCCACGGAATGATTGCCGTGATCGACGACTTCCTCGATACGCAACCCGACACGCGTTCGTATCGATTGCTGCTCGTGCCGCGCGCCCATCGCCTGACGCTGGTACGCACGCAAGAGATCTTCATGGACTTGTCGGTGCCGGACATCATCAAGAAAAAACTCGAATTGGTGGGTCTCGGTGCAGCGGATGTCGAAATGCGTTTGTCCGATTCGTATGCGCCGCGCGAGTTCGTCGTGCAATACCAAGAATCGGACCTCGCCTTCATTTCACGTCTGGCCGAACACGAGGGCATCACGTTTTTCTTCGATCACGAATCGGGCGTGGACAAAATGGTGTTCACGGATCGCAACGTCGGTTTTCCCGCGCTCGCTGGACATGAAATGATTCCATTCCGCGGACGCGGCGACAAGCGGGACATCTATCGCGTGGAAAACACCTCGCGTGTCGTGCCTCGAGCGCACGTCGTGCACGATTACAACTATCGCTTGCCGCTCGTCGATCCCACGGGCAGCGCGGAGGCTCCATCCGGGTTTGGCGGCGGATTGGTCGAATACGGCGCGCATTGCAAAACGCCCGAAGAGGCGCTACGCCTGGCGACCATTCGCGCCGAAGAGACCGAAGCGAGGCACCGAGTTTTCACGCTCGAGAGCGATCTCGGCTTCATTGCTTCGGGAAATCGATTCACGCTCGAAGGGCATCCTAAATTGGGCGATACGGAATTTCTCATTACGGAAGCGGTTCACTCCGGGCGGTTTCCTGTCACCATCTTCGGTGGGAAGCAAGAAATGCCATATACCAATACGTTCCACGCGATCGAAGCGTCGATTCCCTTTCGCCCCGCGCGCACGACGCCCAAACCGCGCATTCACGGCGTGGTCAATGGCATCGTTGCGCATGAAATCGAGGGGACGGAGAGTCTGTTTGCACGCCTCGACGAACATGGCCGGTACCTCGTTCGTTTGATGTTCGACACATCCCAGACGGGTGATCGCCAATTCGTTTCACGCCGCATTCGAATGGCGCAGCCGCATTCCGGGGCAAACTACGGCCACCATTTCCCGTTGAAACCAGGCACCGAAGTGCTCGTTGGTTTCGTCGACGGCGACCCCGATCGCCCCATCATTCTCATGACGGCGCCAAACCCGATTACCCCTTCGCCCGTTGCAGCGAATTGCGCTCCCGCGCATCGCATCAAGACGGCCACCGGCATTCTCATCGAAATGAAGGACGCATGACTGTTTCGTTGTTTTGCCTCGATGGCGAGAAGGCGCCCGACGCAATCGCGGCCGATTTGCGGCTCGTAGCGAGTTTGCCCGAAAAGGCTCGCGCGCGATTCTGGGAAGCGCTTGGACCGGCGCTCCCCGAACCCGTCCCCGAATCCGTGGAAACGGCGCTCGATGCATTCTCCCGCGCCTTCGACGTCCCATCCAACGAGCTTGCACGAGCGCTCAGGGCAAGCCGATTCCTCGTGCGTGAAGCGAGCGCTCGGGGCCTCGACCGCACCCAATTCGAAGAAGACATCATACGCCTATGCGGCGGGACGCTTGCTCCCGAAGCTGCGATCATCGCTCCCATTCTGCTTTCGCGTTACGACGCAGCCCGAGCGTCTCTTGGGGCAACGGCATATCGCGAGACGATTGCAGACCACGGCTACGTGCTACGTTCCGTGGAATGGCGCATCGATTCCGTGCTCGCATCGAGCCGCGGGAATACCGGAGGCGCCCGCGTTGCCGTGCTGACGCTCGGATATGGCAGGAGTAACGAAGAAAAACAACTCACCGTGCATGTGACACCGGACAAACTCGAAGAATTACGGCGCGCGTGTGAACGAATGTTGCGTGTTTGATGAATTGATTGCGAAATTATCGCTTGCAGGATGACGGACGGGTACAATCGATCGAGGAGAGGGAATCATGGCAGACGAACTCACGGCAGCAGGTAAATACTTTTTGATTTCCGTGCCGGATTTCGCAAACGACCCCGTTGGCGATCCTTCGGCTGATCGTCGAAGTCAACCCATGACGTCATTCTTGCGCATGGGCGCATTTCACGAAAATGCAGCCAACGCCGGAGGTGCGGTCCAGCGCGCGTACGAACTGGCCAAACATGCGCAGGTCGTCAGCACGGTGCAAGGCGGGCACTTGACGGAACCCTACGGTGCGGAAATCGATACTTCGGAAACGGGCGTCGAGGGCAAAGGGGTTTTTCTTGCCGACCAGCGTAAATGGCACCCAGACGACGGCACGATTCCCGTCCCGAGCCGCCTCGAACAAAGCGGCGCGCTGCTCAATCGCGGTGGCTGGTGGGATCATTCCGATGGCAATCGCGTTTCAACGACGTACGGCGACAAGGTCGAAGTCATTCGCGGCAACTACAAAATGGTCGTCATGCACAGGCAAGACGACCCCGCCATGGGTGGCGGATTCGACATCTCCGGCGGCCATATACAAGATCTCGGCCCCAATTCCATGCCCGGAGCGAGCGTGCGCGTCGAGTTTCGTCCAGGCATGTTCGGCAAACCCGGCACCTGGCACCTCGAAAACACAACCAACAATTTCATTCAAACGAGCGATTACGCCGGTGACTTTTTCGAGCACTGGTATGGCAATTTGAAGCACTGCTTCGTCGGTTCGGAAAGTCCACAGGAGTGGAACGAAGCTCTCCAAAAACCATTCAACAACCCGGAAATCCTCGAAAAGACTTGGGCGCGCAAGATCGAAGGGTATACGGGCAGCTCCGCTTGGCGTATTCCGACGATCACCGAAGAAACCCACGCTGTCGTGACAAGCTCGCTCACGGACGTCTCGGTGAGCATTACGGAGACGACGTATTGCGACGGGACCATGACCTCCAAGACCGGAAGCGCGACACGCCGCGTTCCTGCAATGTTCGAGGAAACGTATGCTGTTGCGACCAATACGAAATCGGATGTCGGCAATTCGAATGACATGACCATCGTCGGCGCGGCCATGGAAACCACCATTGCCGGCGCGCTCGGAAGCTTGACGATCGCCGGCGCTCAGCTCGAAACGGAAATCGTCGGCCTCAAAGGCAGCGTCAGCATCGTCCCTTTTACGGGCGAATTCACGCTCGGCACGAAGGTTGGCTTGACCATCGGCGCGGGAGCCGAATTCCAATTTGGGCCGTTCAAAGAATTTTCTTTTCCAGACGACGACGAGACCAAGCTCGCTGAACAACGGCGCGCACTCAAACGGATCGAAATGGCGCTCGACCGCATCGAAATGAATATCCAGGAAAACCATACGGCCTTGTCGATGGCGTTCCAGGCGCTCGCCGTTCACCTCGGAATGTGATTTTTCGGGACCACGCATGCTCACGAAAAACCTCACACCCTTTCTCGTCGGTACGAAGCTCACGTCGCGGCGTCCGCCACAACCCGAAATGATGCTCGTCGTTCGAGCGTCGTATGCCATCGATCCGTCGGGCAATCTCACGCTCATCGACAAACCCGTAGACCAACGATTTTTGTCCAGTGAAACGTTTGCCGAAGGCGACGACGAACAAAAGGGCGGAGCGCTCTTTCCGAGCGACTTTGCCGATTTCAAGCTCAACGCCGAAGTTTTCTTGAAGGGTCATTGCCACGCAGCCGGAGGTATTCCGCTCACGGAATGCCTCGTGCGATTTGCGGTCGGCACGTGGTCGAAAACGCTCCGCGTGGTCGGTCGACGAGCCTGGTCGGACAGCCATATTGGAGCCGTCGCTTCCGCGCCGCTCGGTTTCAAAAGCGTGCCACTCACCTGGAACAATGCCTTCGGCGGGCCTGAATTTCCCGACAATCCAGCGGGCAAAGGTTTTGGCGACGATCTACCGAACATCGAATATCCTCACGAAAGCATCAAAAGCCGCTCCGACCGCATGACGCCTGCTGGATTCGGGCCAATCGCCGCTTCTTGGGCTGCTCGCGCCGGCAAAGTGGGCAAAGCGTACGGAAAATCCTGGAAGGACAAGCGAGCGCCCTTTTACGCCGAAGATTTCGATTGGTCGTTCTTTAGCGCGGCTCCCCGCGATCAACAAATCACCGGGTACTTGCGCGGTGATGAAGAAATTTCCTTTCAAAACCTGCACGCATCGGCGCCCACGCTCCGCACGCGCCTGCCCGGGATACGCGTACGCGCATTTGCGAACGACGACCAAAAGCGTTTTCGCGAAATCCCGATGTCGCTCGATACGCTCGTTGCCGACATGGATCGCAATGTGCTCGAATTGTCGTTTCGCGGCGTGACGGAAGTTCGCGAGCACGATTTGGAAGACGTGCGCACGCTGCTCGTCGTGTCCGAAGTTCTTGGAGACAAACCCAAACCCGAAACACATTACCGCGACATTTTGCTCGCATTCGAACAGGATCCCGTTGGTCTCTCTGCCGCAATGCCAGCCGACTTTGCCGACGTCATCGCTCGCGCAGAAGCGGAAAAACGAGGCGAAGCAGTGCCATTACGTGCAGACCTCGATCCAATCTCGGCGCGCGTCGATCAAAAGCTCGGCAAGTTCGGCGCAAGCATTGTCGACGAGATTGGAAAAAACATCGCCAACGCTCGTGCCAAAGCCAACGAAAACAACAAAGACATCGACGCTGATCTCGCCAAAGCTGCGCAGTCGATGGATGATGCACCTCCGCCCATGATCGTGCGCAAACCGGGCGTATTTCCGCCGCTTGGATTGCGGAAAACCATGCGCGGCATGCTCGAAGAAGTGGCGCGCATCAAGGAAGCGACGGCAAAGCAAGATCTTCCCGCGAACGAACGCGAGAAACTCGAAAAGAAAATCGCCGAGCTCGAGGCATTGCCGCATGATCCCCGTTGGCAAAAACTCGACCCTGCTTATCGCGCACCGACGGGCCCGTTGTCGCAAAACACGCCTGGTCCAGGGGCCGATTTGTCGGAGCAAGATTTCACGGGGCATGATTTGCGGGGGCTCGATTTGCGCGGGGCAAACTTCGAAGGTGCGATTCTCACGCGAGCCGATTTATCGGGTGCGGACCTTTCGGGGGCAAACCTTCGAGACGCAGTGCTATTCAAAACGAATCTGGATGGCGCACGACTCGTATCCGCCGATTTGCGTCGAGCCAACCTCGCCCGCGTGCGCGCTCGCAATGCCGATTTTTCCCACGCCATGCTCGAAACCGCGTTCCTCGAAGATGCAATCCTCGAAGGAGCGACCCTCACGCATGCAAGTGGCGCCTATGCGGTATTCGTTCGAGCGAACCTCGAACATGCGCGAGCCAATCGATCGTCCTTCGAACATGCTGACTTCACGGAGGCCAACATCGAGGAAGCTTCATTCGAGTATGCGACCCTTACGAATGCTCTTTTGGCCCGGTGTCGGGGCTTCAAGACAAGGTTTGTCGGTGCAGAAATCAGCGGTGCAAGTTTCAATGGAGCAAAGTTGACTCGCGCTTCGTTTGCCGACGCCCGCGGGAACAAAAGCATTTTCGAGGGAGCGAATTTGGACGATGCCGACATGTCGCATGCGGAGCTTCCCGGTGCACACTTCACGCGCATATCCGGCTCATTTACGTCGTTCGTCTGCGCAAACTTGCCTCAGGCACGGTTTTACAAGGCCACCATCGAAAGCGCAGATGCCACCAAAGCGAACCTCTTTCAGGCCGACTTCTCGCACGCCATGATGTCGCGCGCCAAGTTCGTTAAGGCAAACCTTTACGAAGCCAACTTCACGGCGGCCCGCGGGCAGGACGCCAATTTCCTCGACGCCAACCTGAAGCGTTCGACCCTGGAGCTCGAGACATGACACCTCAGGAGCTTGCAGCACGCCTTCGGGCGGGAGAATCGTTCGAGGGCGCTTCGCTCGATGGTATCGATCTGTCGGGGGAAAACCTTTTTGGAGCAAACCTCGCCAATGCTAGCTTGCGGGGCGCAAACCTCGCAAACGCCAAGCTTGTCAGGGCAAACCTCGACGGCGCGGATCTTTCTGGCGCCAATCTTCGTGGTGCGTCGCTCGTCCGAGCAAGCCTGCGCGGAGCTACACTACGCGGCGCGGATTTGACGGAAGCGGTATGCGAAGGCGCCTTGCTCGAACGCGCCGAGCTCGGAGACGCGCATTTCGTGCGCACGCTCTTTGCCGGAGCCAATTTGACGGACGCGCGTGCAGCGGGAGCGCATCTCGAGGGCACTGTCTTTACGAATGCCGTGGCGGTTCGAGCGGACTTTGGAGCCGCGACGTTCGACATCGTGATTTTTCACGAAACGGATCTGCGCGGAGCGACGTTGCCGCAGCATCTTTCCAAATGCCAATTCGATCGCGCCATCCTGAGCAAACTCGATCGTGATCGCGGCGAAGGCGTGGTGCTCGACGAAGTTCGTGGCGAGGCCGAACGAGCGGACTTATCGAACAAGGACCTCTTTTTTACATCATTGCGTGGGATTTGTCTACGCGGGGCGAATTTGGCGGGCGCGAACCTCGAAATGGCCGACCTGACGCGATGCGACCTCACGGAAGCCAATTTGACGAAAGCGAATCTGAAGCGCACGGTATTCGTTGAAGCGAAACTCGAAAAGGTGGACCTTTCAGGCCAGGACCTCGAAATGACGATGCTGAAGGGCGCGGACTTGTCGGGCGCACGACTCGAAGCAGCGCGGCTCGTCATGACGAACCTCAGCGAAACGAACCTCGACGGCGCCATTCTGTCGCACGCATTCTTGTGGGCCGCGAATGTCGCGCAATCATCCATCGACCGAGCAATCATCGATCGGACGACATTCAAGACGGTGGACTTCAGCGGTGTGGAGCTCAATGCATTGCGGCTCGCGGGGTTGTCGCTGCAGCGGTGCTTGTTTGTAAAGGCAAACCTTCGCGGAATGAATTTGACGGGATGCGATTTCACGCATGCCGATTTCACGGATGCGGACTTGTCCGGCGCGAAACTCACGAATGCCACTGCATCGCAGGCGTGTTTTTCTCGCACGCGGCTCGAAGCGGCGGATCTTTCCGGCCTTCAGGCGAAGGGCGCGTTTTTTGGCGGCGCCGTGCTGAATGGGGCTCGCTTCACCGGGGCGCAGTTGCGCCATTCCACATTTACCGGTGCGGAAGCAACGTTTGCTCGTTTTGGACAGGCGAATTTGCGCGAATCGATATGGATGAGCGCTGCGGCCAAGGGAGCGATCTTCTCCGGAGCGCGTCTCGAATGGGCCGATTTTTCGCATGCCGACCTGCGCGATGCCGACTTTTCCAATGCCGACATGACGCGGGCAAATCTGCATGCCGTGCGCGATAGCGGAGCGATTTTCGCCGGGGCAAGCGTGCTAGGCGTGCGAAGAACCGATGTCGACAGGCTCGAAGCCGAAAGTTACAGGCCGCCGGCACGCGAGCGGGTTTGACCAAGGAGGACCAATGACGAACGTGGCGCGATTACGAGTCGACGAAACACTGGAAGCGGCCATGTACTTGGGCCCGGCAAATGTCGTGCACGCTCGCGCGACCGAGGCGGACGTGGAGCTTTCGCGGGGCGATCGCGTCAAGGCGCGTTTGGCGCTGGCATACGCGTATGAACCGTGCATCGGTGACGAAGTGCTGGTCATTGGCAATGCGGACGGTCATTGGATCATTGGCGTCATCAATGGCAAAGGTCCAACCATATTGCGGTTCCCCGCAGATGCAGAATTGTCCGCTGCGGGCTCGCTGAAAATCACGGCGGACAAAGGGGTCGACGTGCGCGCGCACGAATTTTCCGTAACGACACAGAAGATCCGCTTGATCGCGTCGGAGGTTGCGCAATCGTTCAAAACGCTGCGACAACGCGTGCAAGAGCTCCTCAGTGTACAGGCAGGACAAACACATACGGTGGTGGAAGGCTCGATGCATTCACAATCGAAGAGCGCGACGATCTTGACGGAAGAAAAAGTTTCGATCAACGGCAAGGAAGTCCACCTGGGATAGGAGCTACCAATGCTGCCTGCAACGAATCGCGGCGTGGGAATGAATATCGGGTTTCCGGATGTCTGCTTGACTCCGGTAGGACCGGCGGTCGTGCCCATCCCTTATCCCAACTTCGCATTGACTGCCCAGGCGGCCGTTTTTTCGCCCATCGTGCGAGTGTCGGGGGTTCACGCGCTGAACTTGGGATCGATGATTCCGATGACGTTCGGCGACGAACCCGGCGTCGCTCATTGGACAGTCAAGGGCCCCGGACGATACGTCATGGGTAACCCGATTGTGTTCGTGGATCGATTGCCGGCGATCAATTTGACGTGTCCGACGATGGGGAACACGGGAAACAACGCGGTTGGCGCCGTGCTGGTTCCAAGCGCCGTAAATGTGTTTTACACGTACGCTCATTCCGTACCAGATGCCGTGAAGCCCAGCGTCGCCGCAGATCTCGGTGATCAGATGCTCGGGCGCGCTCCGGATGCTGCCATTTCGTGGTCGATGCTGGACGATGCGCGAGGTTACGTGCGAATCGGGGTCGTGACGAGCGACATCACGAGTCGATTTCACGTGGCCGTGATGGAGCTCGAGCGCGCGGGGGCTCGGGGACTCGTAATCGATATGCGTGGGTGTCCTGGCGGAGACCTCGATGCGGTCGTGGAATTGGCGGCGCGTTTTTTGAACGAGGGCGCAGAGATCGTACGCATCGAAGACGCCGACGGAGACGAGCTCGTTCGGCGCGCGGCATTGCCCGCTGCGTACACGATGCCGCTTGCCATTTTGATTGACGAGGGCACGGCGTCGGCGGCGGAGGTATTCGTCGCGAGCTTGAAGGCGCACGGTCGTGCGCGCATCATTGGACGCGCAACGTATGGCAAAGGGACGGTGCAACACCTCGTTCCTGGGCAAACCACTTCATTTGGTTATCCAACGGTCGCGCGATGGTTTGCCCCGGAACAGACTGCCATTGCGCAACATCGCGTCGAACCAGACGAACAGATCGATGTGGGCGCGGACGAATGCGCATGGATCGAAGCTGCGCGTTTGGCGTTGGATACTTCCTGCTAGCCCGGCCGGATGTCGCAATTTTCTTGCGCCAGCGGTCCCCCCAGACGCGCCCGCTGCGCGGGCTCGAACAGTGGGACCCACCG
Source organism: Polyangiaceae bacterium (assembly GCA_016715885.1). Lineage (NCBI taxonomy): Bacteria > Pseudomonadati > Myxococcota > Polyangiales > Polyangiaceae > Polyangiaceae bacterium. The sequence goes on along the minus strand of JADJXL010000016.1, from coordinate 41,047 downwards.
CTGGCGCGAGAAAGTGCCATCTGCGACCTCAATCCCGTCAAGTTTTCTTTTTCGGGGGCCCAAAGCCGCCGTAGATTGATTTGTTGACGGCAGGTTTCGCAGGTATTCGCGGCGGAGGTGCCTTGGGCGTGACGAGGGGCAATTCGGAACCCGTTTTTGCGTAAAAATCTTTTGGCGGAGCATCGCTCTTCGCCGGCGCCGGAACGTCCTGCGTCGATGGCGTGGTAAACACGGCGGACGGAGCAGCGGGAGGCGGTGCTGGCACGGGCGCGGGAGGCGCCGGGGGAGGTTGCGGCGGATCGAACAATGCAAATTCGCTGGGCCTCACGAATTTGCGCGTGGGTTCGTCGATGGGCGGGCGAGGTTGCGCATGGGAATCGGCAAGCGTGGATTCGCCAAGCGACAGCGACGCCATTTTACGCACGGGCACCGGAGACCAAGGGGCGCCTGGAATTGGGGTAGCTCGCTTCGATAGCGGGGTTTTCAATGCATCCGCGGCAAACGGCATGACGGGTTTTTCGCGTCCCTCATGGTGCGAGGCGATATCCATATCGATCGTCCCCTCGTCCTCGATATCGAATTTTTGGGCAAATGGGAGTGCGCTCGTGGAGCCGGCAGCATCGCCCAAAACGAGCGTTCCTTCCCCACCGCGTTGAGCGTCCACCTTTGGAGACACCTGAACCGTCGTATTGACGCGCCCCGCTCCCGCAGTGGGCGGACTCAGCATATGCGCATAAGAATGGTCTTCCGTTTCGACGGCTGCAACGATGCGCATCGTTTCGAGGCTACGCTCGTCCTCGATGGGCACGACGGCTCGTCCAATGACGGAGCAGGTGAGCTTGTCGGCGTCGATACGCAACATATCGAGCCGCGCCTGTACGGATATCGTGGCGTCGAGTTTTGCCGGATCGATTCCAAAAATCGTCGCAATGGGGCGCACGGTGGGCAATCGTGACGCAATACGCCTGTGCACCGGATGCATTCCCTCGATGACGATCCATTCGTTGCCGACGAGCGAAGCCAGTTGCTGGTCCGGCGGGGCCGCCTGAAAGTACGACCAATCGAAATCGGAAGGCAATTCGATGATCGGTTCGCTCAGGGCCGACGGTGAAACGTTTCCGAGCAGCGTTTTTCGTTGGCGAAGCGCTCGAGAAATAGGCCCAAAACCAGCAACCGAATTCGGATCATTGGGGTAGAGAATATTCGGAGGAGCGGATCCCGGAGCTTTCCCCGTACCGTATGGATTTTGCGCATCGCCGAGACCGCCGAGCGCGCGTTCGTAAATGAGCGGCATGCTTTCGAAGTGCACGATTTCCGGCCCATTCAAATCACCGTGCACTTCGAGAACTTTTTCGAGCAAAGCAATGCTGTGATAGACGCCAAGAGAAACCCGTTGCGAAGTGACTTTTTGTCCTTGCGGCGCCCGCGCGAAACCCGTTAGAACGACATCGACCCGCGGAAGGTACGGCACGGCATCGCTGGTTGCTCGAATGCTGCGTGATGGGTTGTCACGATAATGCATTTCGGCGCAAAACAAGTCTTCCGCGTGGACGAGCTTCATGGCTTCGTCGGGAACCAATTTGAACGTGCTCTTGAGGACGCACGTGACGTGCAGCTTGCCGTCTTGTCGAAACACGACGCTGCCGCCCTTGGATGCTCCAACGGTCGTAATGGCAACAGGCCAATTCGTAGAAGTAGCCATATCGTCCCAAGGCTCCGGTCGTGCGTGCGCGGCGAGTTTTCGCCCGTCTCGGTTCACGGTACTTGGTCGGCCACACGCTGACAAGAGGAAAGCGGAGCCGCTTTGCGCTGTTCGTCTTACCGCGCGAGATCCGCGGGACGGGCATTCAATGATCGGTCACACGTTCATCGACCCACGCGAACGTAAACCCATGTGTGTCATCCAGCGGTGTTTGCGCGATCTGGATTTACTCGTCGCCTTCGTCGTCTTCGGCGTCCTCGTCGTCCTCTTCATCGTCCTCGTCGTCTTCCTCGTCATCCACTGCATAGATCGTACGACGCCATCGCGCTTCATCGTCGATGTCGCACACTTCCAAATCGTCCTGAATGGCATGAACGAAGATGCGAAATGCGATATATGCGAGGCCTTCGGGGTCGTTATCCAAAAACCATTGCAGAAATAACGTGCCGTCATCGCGATGCGCTTCGTGCAGCTCCGGGTCGAATTCTTCCAAGCAACCATTATCGAAGGTGCGTAGCTCTTCCATGGTCAAGCGTAGCTCTTCCGGAAGCACGCGATTCAAATACGCCAGCATGTCGTCCCATTCGTCTTGAAGCAGACGATACTGCACGTTGGCGAAAACCGTAATGGATTCCAATTTCTCGCCAAAATGCTCGACCATGGCAGGAACGTGCTCTTCGATCTCCGTTTCGACGAGCTTTTCGAAGAGCGCCTTCGCCGTGACGTCGTGGCTGTCCGATTCGTAAAAACCGCGATCGTCATCGGGATCGAGATCGAGCAAGCTTTCGAGCTGCTCCAAATAAACGTGCTCGTTTTCTTTCGACGAAAGCCAAACATCGTAATAATCGACGACGAAACGCAACTCGCCAGCACGAGATACTCGGGCGAGGTTTTCGATGGGTATGTCGCGACGCACGGACTTCCACGCGTAGTAAAAACCTTCGGGGCCTTGGAGAATGCGGGCCATGGTTGCTCCGGGATATCTATCGTATGTTCAGTGATGGTTGATGAAACGACGCGGATGATGCCGCCTTCGTGCAAGCGCAGTCAACGCGAGCAAAAGCGCCCACACATGATTCGGTTGGTCGTGGTCGGCCACGTGACACGCACATCCTTTTGCGCCGGGGTTGACGGGCGGAGGAATACCACCAGGAGGAACAATGGCAAATGGCACGGGCCGGAAATCTCCAGATACCACGAATGCTGCCCAGTAGAAAGGATGTTTTCGCCCTTTTCCGTGCAAGAGCGCGAGCTGCGATGTTCGCAAAGCGTCCACGCGTCCTTCGCCGGCAGCCAATTGGTGATAATACTTGATCATCAAATCGCGCGTCGCCAGGTCATCCACTTGCCACAGGCTCATGAGCGTCGTTTGTGCTCCAGCCATCGACAATGCGCGCCGGAGACCATAAACACCTTCCCCCGCGGCGACATCGCCAAGACCCGTTTCGCAAGCACTGAGCACCACGAGCTTCGTGCCCCAAAGGTCCATGCCGGACGCTTCGAGCGCCGTCAAAAGACCGTCTTCCGCTCCTTCGCGACGATTGGCACCTGCCATTGCGAGCCCCGAACGCAGGAGCGGATTTTCCACGGGAACCTGCAACGTTTTGGGGCCGCTGCCGGTATTCGCGACATTCGACATTTCGAGCTCCAACGCGCGTGTGTTGCCCTCCATGGATTTGGGTTCGCCCCAGAAAAACCCGTGCGTCGCCATATGCAGCGCTTCGGGACCGCTCAGATCTTTGATGGTACGTTCGATGGCTTTGGTTTCGGTGACGAGCGTCGATCCTGGGAGCAATGCCGCAATGACTCGACCTTCTTCGATGGTTCCTGGAAGCGGCGGAAAATAAACGGCAAATCGTGTCTGCACCTTGCCCTTCGGCTGCCGCGGACCAAAATCAGGATTGGCCAAGACAAACGAGCGTTGCCTGGGCGCCGGAGCTTCTTCGGAAAAACGCAGCAGGTCTCGGCCCGTCGTGATGTAATCGAAAGCAAACGTTTCGATTCGGTGGCGTCCCGTTTCATCCACCAGCGCCCCGAATGGAACGAGATTGAGGCCCGCGTCGGGAGACAAGAAAATCATGCGCGGTTTGCCGCTCGGCGGAGGCGGCAAGGCATTGATCGTTTTCATGATGGGCCGCAATAACGTCTCATCGAGCGCTTTGGCCAATAGAGGCGCATCCGTACGCGACGAATCGGCGCACGCAGTCCGAAATTCTTTGACTTTCGCGTCGATTGCGTCCGCGGGCCCCAAGTCGAAAGCTTCGGGATCACCCGAGGGCATCACCACGTACGCTGCATACCGCGCAGGAGACCACGCTTCGTCGCGCTTCTTCCAATTCGGATTGTACGGATTGAAACGGATGAATTCCACGAGCGCCGAGCTCTGTGACAAGCTCGCTTGCACCTTTTCAATCGTCACCGCGTCGCCTCGGGCTCGAAATTCTGCGCTTCGTTTCGCAAGATCTTTTTCCAGCCCATCGATTCGCGCCCGCGCATCGTCCACGCGCCTCTTTTGCTCGGGCGATCCTGGCGGCGGCGCGCCAACGCCTCCGAGCACCGCGCGCGCGAGGTCCGCTCGTGCGGCCAACAATTGATCGAGCAGCTCCGCATCCGCGTCACTCATCCGCTTTCGCAAGGACGAAATGTTTTGCGAGACGGCATCGAGCACTTTGCCTTTACGGCGCAGTATCGTTCGAAGCGCAAGCGTACGCGCGGCTGGATCTTTTGGGGCCACTGTCAAATGAAGTGAAACGACACCTTCGGTTTGTTTTGCAATGCGTGAGAAAAAGTCGCGCTTCTGCGATTCGGAACCTGCCACCATGACCATATCGAGGTCTCGGTCATTGGCAGCAATCGCTTCGTCATATATATTCACCGCGGCCGCGATGTCGCCCATGGATTGGTGAACGTGGCCGAGCGCAGTCCTGGTCAAACTGATGCGTGGGTGGGATTCACCCAGGGCTCCGCGCTGTATCTTGATGGATTTTTCGATGAGCTCCTTGGCTTGGGTCAATTCACCTTTGGATTGGAGCACGTACCCGAGGTTTGCGATGCATTGAGCATACGAAAAGCTATTGGGGGCGGCGGTTTCAATCATGCCGCACGCACGCCGATCGATTTCTTCGGCGCGCTCGAGATCCCCCCGATGATGCGCTACGACGGCCAAATTCGAAAGTGTGGGCGCAATTTGCATGTGCTCTTTGCCGAGCAAGCCTTCCTGAATTCGCAAGGCGCGTTCCAAAAGCTCTGCCGCCTTGTCGAGCTCGCCTCGGGCAATGTGCAGATTCGACAGATTGTTGAGCGGCGCCACTTCGCCCATGGCTGCGAAGCCGGTGCTGCCGGAATGAATGGCAAGCGCTCGTTCGAGCATCGGCTGCGCGCGTTCGAATTGACCGAGCTGACGATAAAAATCACCACAGTCATTCAATACCATGGCAAACATTGTGCTCTTGGGACCATACGTTCTTTCACTGAGCTCGAGTTTGCGATCAAAAAGCTCTTCCACCTTGATCGTGTCGCGTTTCATCGTATACGCATTGATCAAGTAGCCGAGCGTCAAGAGAACGTATTCGTTGCTCTTGTTGGCTTCACTGATGGCGAGCGCTTTGTCGAGTTTCGCGATGGCCGAATCGACCTCGTGGCGCATCAATTCTTGCAAAGCTCGTTGGTGCAGGTCGAGCGCGTCTTTGTACCAGTTGGCGTCTGCCGGAGCTTTCGGCGGCGGCGCGGCGTGCGCAGACGAAACGGGCGGCACGAGCAGCGACAGCGCGAGGAAAATCGTGCGAAACATTTTCGAGCGCATGAGCATCGACGCGGAACGTTACCGAAGCACAGGCTCGCCGGGAAGTGCTCACGCGTCGTTAAGCGTGGTTTTTATTACGCTTTCGACACTTTTCTAACGCACCTGTCCGCCTTTTTGTGAGGCAAATTTCGTCAATAGTGAAACTCCAAGCGATAAGGAATGCACGCATTTGCATCGGGGTTGTCGACGCGAAACCACACTTGTGCATCGTCATTGACGCTGCCGCATTCGAGATTTACCGGGAATGAGCTCTCGGCGCAGCATCCAGATTGGCCACCGGGCGCGGTGGCGGGAGCCGATCCTCCTAGGCACGTGAGGTTCGTCGCGCCAGCGTCACACTTGAAAAAAGCGCAGAGTCGACCCTTCGTCCCATTGCTGATGGATTGGACGGGGTCCACCTCCGAAAAGAGGTCATCACTTCCTCGATACGTGAACCAATCCACGTCGCTCGTACCGCTCAGAATGGCACAGAAGCTCTTGCCCGCGGAATCGTTGTCGGATATCGTGCCGAAGTTTGTCGCGGTCGCTTGTGAGTCGTTCGGTTCGCCGTAACCATTGTCGGGACAATTGGCGCCCGGATCCGCGCAGGAGTCGCATCGGCCATCCGGATGGCAAATGGCGTTGTTGCTTCCGCACGACGTGCCGGTAGGTTTGGGCGTATGCACGGGGGCGCCCGCGTTGCACGAATCCACCGTGCATACCGCCGCGTCGCTCGGAACATCCGAATCATTGGGCGCGATGATCATGCTGCCCATGCCGTCACATTGAGCGCTCAGGCAATCTCCGGGAATTCCATTGTCGACGAGCGTTCCCGCCGCAACGGGCACGTACGTCGGCACGCCCTGTACACAGCCATCATCGGTGCAGACATTCGTGTCATCGGGCAGATCGGCATCATGTGCGACGGATATTTCGTTGCCCATGCCATCGCATACGATACGTTGACAATCCCCAATCGAAGGGTCATCGACGATCGCACCTTGTGCTTTTGGTGTTTGGGTTGGCATGCCCGCAATGCATGACGCATTGAAGCAGGCACCAACGTCGACCGGTATGTCGAGGTCATGAATCACGGTCATGGCTTTGCCCGAGCCATCGCATTCGATTTGCTGGCAGTCGCCAATGGGTTCCATTGTCACGACGAACCCGGCGGGCTTGGCTTCGAAAATGGGTGTCCCCGAAGCGCACGTCCCGAACGTGCAATCCGTATCGGCTGGTTTGTCGAGGTCGTCAATGACGGATACGACGTTGCCCGCGTCATCACATTCGCTGCGGTGGCAATCCCCCTCGACACCCTCGTCCACAACCGTACCCGCAGCAGCGGCGATTTCCAAGCATCGACCCGCGACACACTTGCTCGTTGCACACGGTGATGTGGACTCGACGCAATCTGCGATCGTGGAACATTCCCGAACGGGCGCTGGATACGTCTGGGTGTCGCACGCGCTCACGACGACAAATGCCACAATGAACAAAATCCCGTGCGGGAAGATCTCGAGACATTTGGTTTGCACGAGCATGAAAGCACCTCTCATAACGACGAGATGGCTCATGATACCCGAGTGCCTGCGGGAGGACCATCGACATTTCCAGCGTGACGCACTCGAGATCCTTTGCGGATCTTGCCTTCACGCGGACGCCAGCTCCTGATATTCTTCGCCACGAAGCCGAAAATGACGAGTAGCAACGCCGTCAGACAGCAGACGCAAGGGGGTTTGTCATGAGAGATCCAGCGCGAGGAATCCCAAAGCCTGCTACATGGTTGGTCATCGCTGGACTGCTGTCGGGATGCGGCGAAGAGGCTCCGCCTTATGATGTGCTGCCGCTGCGCGACGCCTTGCGTGCAACCCCCGAAGTGCTGGCGGATTTGCCATTCGAAACCCGTCACGCGATTGCACTGAGGCTCGAAGAGGCGCGCCCCAAAGATGGTGACGCGACGACGATCGTGGCGCCGCAGATTACGACGATCGATGCGGTGTCCATCGCCGTCGACGAAGCGCGCGATGACCTCGGACAAGACGCGCTCGTGCTCGGTGAGGTCGTTTCGAACGACGACATGTTCGTCGTGAGCCAACGCGGCATCGACGACGGCGCACTTGCCAGCATGACGAGTGGGCCATTTCTTCTGCGGGGTCATCCAAGTACGACCACGGCACCGCTCGAGGATGCAGCGTTACGCGGGCGTGCAGGACAACTGTTGCGCGAGTTGTCGAGACGCACCAATGCAAAAGAAATCATGCGCACGACGAATTTGCCGATGGGAGCGTGGGCAAAAGACGAGACGCTTTATGTGAATGCATCATGGCTCGTGGCCATGTCGGCGCTCGAGGAAAAGCCAGCACCAATGGCAACTCCCGGCGTGGGATTCGCGCCCGCAATCGATGACCCCGGCAAATCGCCATTGACGGTGGACTTCAATCCGTACAACTTGCCCGAAAGCCTCTTGCAATGCTGGGATCAGGTCGAGGCAACGTGTACGTGCGGTACGGTGTGCGCGCACGAGCCCACGGATCCATCCTTCGCGAATTCCGTCGAAGAATGCGCGTGGGTCAATCAGGATCCGGCGAATGGAGCCGTATTGTGCATTCTCGCGCTGCTCGATATCGATGGGGTCCGCGCATGCGTCGAATCGGGCCGATCGTGTTCGGCTCTACCCGTGACTTCGCGAGCCGACGCAATGCGATTTTTGACGAACGACACCTGCGTGAAGTTCCTCGACGACTGTCTTCGAGACGGGTACATTTCAGTCCCGCCGCCGAGCACATCGAGCGGCAGTGGCAGTGGCGGTAGCAGCTCGAGCTCCAGCGGAGGTAGCACCTGCGGCAGCGATTGCTCCGGATGCAACAATCGCTGTTCGCAATGCAATGACGATTGCAACGAATGCAATGAAAACTGGGACGAATGCAATGAAAATTGCAAGGACTGCAACGACAACTATGAAGATACCAAGGATTGTTCCCTGTACAGCGCAAAACGCGTAAAGCCGCACACGAATTCGGGACCACTTGGCACCTCATTTTGGCTCATGGCACCGGTCGTGTACGTGCTGTATCGAGGCAGACAGCGAGCATCACGGCACTATCGCCGCGATCATGTGAAGCGTTTTTGAGTAGTAATTTTATATACACCACGACGACAGCCAGCCAAAAATTGGACACATCGTTCAATTCGGTGCACGTACGTGCGCGTCTGCCATGCGTCACCACGTCCTTGCGCTCATTGCCATCGCCGCCGCGAGTCTTGGCGGTTGCCGTGATTCCAAAGGCCAAAGCCCATCGCTCATGGCCGCCGATTCATCCGCGGCTGCCCCCGCAGCCTCGGCTGACACGACACCCGCCTCCGATGTGCCCGATGCCGCTGCCTCACCGCCTCCAAGCGGCCCGACGCTCGTCGACTTGTCCGGCAACGTGCACCTTCCACCGCCCATCGCCGACGATGTCCCCAAGCTCGCAAGCATCGCCATGCGCACCGACGTGCTTGCTCGACCGGACCCGAACGCGCCGCGCGTGGGCTACTTGCGTGCCGGTGCGATCGTCGAAATGGAGCCTGAAATCGCCGGCACCGCGGGCTGCAAACAAGGTTACCGAAAAATCAAACCTTATGGATATGTGTGCATTGGGCCGGAAGCCACGCTCGACCTCGAGCATCCCATTGTAAGAGCCACCGCGCGACGTCCCGACATTACGCAAAAACTCCCTTACATGTACGGGGTTACGATGCGTGGCGGGCCGGTGTATACTCGCATTCCCACGCCGGAAGACTTGAAGAAGTACGAGCCCAATCTCAAATCACACCTTGCGAAGTGGGCCAAAGACAAAGAAAACGGCGCCACGTATGGGCTCGACGTGTGGATGAAATGGCAAAAGGACCCATCCCCACCGGCGCTCGAAGCGCTCGAGCAACGAATCACGGACCCGGACATTCCCTGGTTTTTGCGTGACGGCGGGCGCGTGCCCAATTTATCGGGCCTCATCAAGTCGAACGATCTCGTCAAAATTGGCCAAGTGGACCGTCGCAATGGCGTCGCCTTCGTCGAAACGTTTTTGCACGAAGGTCGCAGGTACAATGTTTCGACGGATTTACGCGTCATTCCCGCGGACCGATTTCGTCCCATTCGCGGCAGCGACTTCAAGGGTTATGAGATCGGCAAGGACATCGATTTTCCCTTCGCGCTCATTCGACGCACGGGCGCAAAACGATGGGAGTGGAACGAGGCCAAGAAAAAACTCGTTGCATCCGGGGAAGTTCCTTGGCGATCCGCCGTTGCATTGACGGGCAAACAAAAATTTTTCGGCGGCGTCTTGCATTACGAAATGAAGGATGGCGGTTATGTCGACGACCGTCATGCAGGCCGCGTCGATCCTGCCAAGAAAATGCCAGCTTGGGGCAAAAACGGCGAAAAGTGGATCGATATCAACATCACCAAACAGGTGCTCGTCGCGTATGAAGGCACGAAACCCGTTTATGCAACGCTCGTCGCGAGCGGCGAAAGCGGGCTCGACGATCCGGAAACGTCGAAGTCCACGAAGCGCGGCATTTTCCGAATCCATACGAAATACGTCAGCACGACGATGGATTCGGATGCGGTCGGCGAGGAATTCGAGCTGCGAGACGTGCCGTACGTACAATACTTCGAAGGCGGATATGCCTTGCACGGCGCATATTGGCACGACAAATTCGGTCGCCCGAAGAGTCATGGATGCGTCAACTTGTCGCCCGAGGATGCGCGCAGGCTGTTTTTCTGGACCGAACCCCAAGTGCCTTACGGATGGCACGGAGCCGCTCGGTCACTCACGGGAACGGTCGTCTTCATTCATCCGTGAAGTTCGAGGAACGGCCCCCTTACCCTAACCCCGCCACCTAAAGAGCCAGCGCGCTCTCGATTTCAATCTTTCCTGTCAGCATCTTGTGCACCGGGCACTTGTTGGCGATCTCCAAAAGCCGCTCGCGCTGCTCGTCCGAAAGCTCACCCACGAGCTTGACCGAGCGCTTCAAGTGGTAGCCGTCACCTTGCTTTTCCCCCGATACCGTCACCTCGACCGCCGAAAGAGGCCACCCTTTGCGGTCCGCGTACATCTTCACCGTCATCGACGTACACGCCCCGAGCCCCGCGAACACATGGTCGAACGGCGAAGGCCCCGTGTCGTCGCCGCCCAAGTCGTGGGGCTCGTCCGCCAAGCTTCGATGCGGGCCCGCGAGCACAAACTGTTGAAACTTCCCTTCACCCGTCCGAACCGTAACGCTTCGCATCTGCTCTCTATCGCTCCATTCGGGCACAAATCCAAGCGGGTCGATTTCAGCGCGGACGTAGCATGTGCTTTACACGGGCTTTCGCTTGTTCGACACTTGGCACCATGGTCGAACATGCCCCCCGAGGGTACTCTCTCATGCGAACGGAAGCTGCGCGCCTTTTCGCCCGGGCGCTCGAAAGCAGGTTCCACGCGACGCTACACGGTGCCGAACACTTGCCACGTTCGGGCGGAGCATTGCTGGTCGGCAATCACGCGTACTTCGGCATGGATGCCTGGGTGCTGACGGCCCTGCTTCTTCTGCAATGCAACGTTGTTCCACGGTTTCTTGGCGAGCGAAACTTGTGGAGAATTCCCATAGTGAAACAATTTCTCACGAGCGTCGGGGCCATTCCTGGCAAACCGGACGACGCGGTCGCTCTCCTCGAAGCCGGCGAGCTCGTCGCCGTGTATCCCGGCGGAGTCGACGATTCGTTCAAGTTATCGAGTCAAGCTTACACGCTGCAATGGAAAAACCGAGCCGGGTTTGCCCGCGTTGCAATGCGAGCGAAAGTCCCCATCATTCCGGTCGCTGCAACGGGTGTCGATGAGCTGTACCAGATCGACGAACGCGAGCCTTTCATTGGACGAGCTTTCGGAGGTTCGTCCAGGTACGATCTTCCCTTGCCCAAATCCCTCTCACCTCGCCGAGTTCCGCTCGATTATTATTTGCTCGAGCCCATTGATACATCGGGCGATCCCAACGATGAAGCAGCCGTCGAGCGTGTCAGGCATGCGACGGAGAGCGCCATTCGCAGCATTCTCGATCCGTATCGGGAACGCCTCGTTCACAAAACATTTTAGTACCTGGCCCTCGAATATTGGGAATTGAGGTCGTAGCGCGAATATTTCCGGCGCTCGAGGGGGGTCCCACTGTTCGAGCCCGCGGAGCGGGCGAGTTTGGGGGGAACCACAAGCGCCGGAAATATTCGCGCTACGGCCGAGTCAATCAAATCGAAATGTTATCGTATGCCAAACCCATTGAAAGCGGCAGCGTGCTCGACCCAAAAGAACCCTCCCCTGCCCCGCTTCAATCACCTACGGCCATGATGCCATCGGCCTGCTAGCATCCGCCTCGAAATGCTAGGCCGCCCCGCCGATGTCTATCGCGTTACGCGCAAAAAACACGACCAGGTGTGGAACACGTACGTCATGCGTCCACTCGCCGCGGTCGTCGTTGCGGCGATCCATCGAACGAGCATCACGCCCAATCAAATCACGCTCTTCAATCTCGTCGTCGCCGTCATCGGCTCCGCACTGCTCGCGCTCTTGCCCACCTACCACGGCGGCCTCGTCGCCATCCTCGTGCTCGAAGTCGCATACCTGTTCGATTGCGCCGACGGGATGCTCGCGCGGTACAAAAAGCTCGCTTCACCAACGGGTCATCTCTTCGACTTCTTCGTCGACGAACAAAAGGCCGTCTTGCTCGTCGCAGTCCTCGGCATTCACCTCTATCGCAAAGGTGGTTTCGGCATCGACGGTGCGCTTTGGACGCCCGGTTCTCCAGGCTTTCTCTTCGCCGCTGCCCTCGGCGCCGTCATCGTCGCATCGGCGATTGGATTGACGAACTTCGTTCGGCGTCCCGAGCTTTCGGGCGAAGCCACGAAGACCGAAGCGCACTACGAAACGCACGCGCAAGCTCGACCAGCATCCATCGGTGCGCTCGTGATGACCTTCCTGCGGTTTTTGAATCATTACCCGAGTCACATCTGGATATTCGCCCTCGCCGATAGGCTCGACGTCTTCTTCTGGATGTACGTCACGCTGAACCTCCTGTACCTCGCACGCGGATGGCTCGGCCTCGTGTTGCGCTTCGGCAAGCCCTGATCGAGTTCGCCCCGGACAAACCTCGTTCGACGAGGACAATCGCAGCGTTCGGAGTTGCGAGCTGCACGCGGGCGGGGTACTCCGAGCGTCACATGACGGCATCGTTTCTTGACCGACGCGTCGCTACATGGTGCTTGGTGCTGGCCGTGTTTTCGTCTGGCTGCGCGAAGAGTTGCGCAGGCTCGAAGAGCAGCAAGCGCGGCGAAGAAGAGTCGGTGACGACGACGTCGAACGACCTTCCACGCCCGAGCACGACGCCTGGAGATGCCGGTGCGGCTCCATCGTGCGGACGCGAAGTGCAACTGCACGGGCAGGGCTACGATGCGGCGGCACGCAAGTGTTTGTGGGACGCGTATCAAGCGAAAAAGCCTGCCGGGCTATCGCTCACACGGCACACGATCGAAGGTGATCCGATCACGTTTACGTTGCGTGTGCTCGAGGATTCGTCGATCGAAGTGGTCGAAGACAACCAAGACAGGTTCGGTGCTCGAGGTGTTCGCCGCTCCACGTGCAAGACGCTAGAGCAACGTCCATCGGCGGATGGGCGGAGCGGCTTCCTCCTGAGTGGCTGCACTGGCAGCGCCGAGAAAATCGAGGTTCCTTGATGGTTTGCGTCACGTGCGCGAGAGGCTCGTGGGCGAGGCGCCATGGAAGAAGTGATAGGGTGAGCGCATGCAGCTTGCAGTGATTGGGACGGGCTACGTGGGCCTCGTCGCGGGTGCTGGTTTTTCGGATTTTGGCAATGACGTGGCGTGCGTCGATGTGGACGCGGACAAGATCGCGCGGCTTCTCCGCGGCGAAGTTCCCATCTACGAACCCGGGCTCGACACGCTGATCGCCAAGAACGTCAAGGCAGGGCGTCTTTCGTTTTCGACGGACGTCGTCAAGGCGATCCGGGGCGCCGACGTGGTGTTCATCGCCGTCGGCACGCCTCCGGCTCCCGATGGCTCGGCAGACTTGTCAGCGGTTTACGCCGTTGCCGAAACGATCGGCAAGAACATGAACGGCTTCAAAGTCGTCGCGACCAAGAGCACGGTGCCCGTCGGCACGGCCGATCGCATCGAAGAAATCATTCGACGTCATACGAACGAAGCGTTCGGCGTTGCTTCGAACCCGGAGTTTCTCAAGGAAGGCGATGCCGTCAACGACTTCATGAAGCCCGATCGCGTGGTGCTCGGTTCGAACGAACCTCGCGCCATCGAAATGTTGCGTCACTTGTACGATCCGTTCGTACGGACGAACGATCGCATTCACGTCATGAGCGCGCGTTCAGCGGAGCTCACGAAGTACGCGTCGAACGCGATGCTCGCGACACGTATTTCATTCATGAACGATCTCGCAGTCTTGGCGGAAAAACTCGGCGCAGACATCGATCGCGTGCGCAAAGCGGTCGGAGCCGACGTACGCATCGGGCCGAAGTTTCTCTTTCCGGGGCCGGGGTTTGGCGGATCGTGTTTCCCCAAGGACGTCGCGGCGCTCGTGCAGACGGCGCGATCGGTCGGGCACGAACTGGAAATCGTGCAGGCCGTCGAGCGCGTGAACCAGCGACAGAAGCATCTGCTCGGGTCCAAGATTCGGCGGCACTTCGACGAGCAGCTAAAGGGTCGGACGATCGCGGTCTGGGGTTTGGCCTTCAAGCCGCAAACGGATGACATTCGCGAGTCACCTGCGATCACGCTGGTCGAAGATTTGCTCGAGGCTGGAGCAACGGTGAAGGCGCACGATCCGCAAGCGATGGAGCACATTCGTGCGCTGTTCGGGAGTCGCATCACGCTGTGCGAAACGATGTACGACGCTGCGACGGATGCCGATGCGCTCGCCGTCGTGACGGAGTGGCACGAGTATCGGCGGCCTGACTTTCAGCGCATCAAGCGGCTGATGAAGAACGCGTCGTTGTTCGACGGAAGAAACGTTTGGGATCCGGACGAGATCCGAACGCTTGGATTTTGGTACACGGGCATCGGGCGCGGTTGACGGAATCCTCGTTCAGCAAGCCGAGCAATTCGCACCTCACCCCCTAACCGGGGTGAGGCGCTATTTCCCGCCACCAAAGCTCGGGCCGCCGATGAACACGCCGCCGCCACCACCGCCGCCGCAGCCGTCGCAGTCCGCAAGCACGAGGATGAGGATGAGGATCACGATCGCGATGACGATGATCGTGCCGCAGCCTCCGCCCTCGCTGCTCGCCGATCCGCCGCTCGGTGCCTTGATGCCGAACGCCGTGCCAATTTCATTGGGGGACAAACGTTCGCAGAACGAATACGTGACTTCCTTGTTGTTCTGCTCGACGCTGACTTTGCCGCCCGATCCTTCGTATTCGGTCGCCTGAACCGATTCGCCGATCTCCACCTTCCAGTAGAACTCGCCGATGACGTATTCAGTCTCCGCTCGAACGCTCTGCTTCCAGTTGTAGTAGTTCTGCTTGTAGAGCGCGCTGCCGCCCGAGACGGCGACTTCGCCTGGAGGGATGGGCGTGACGAGCCACCACGCGCCGTCCTCTTCCATGAGCCACAAGTAGCCAATACGCGGGCCTGCATAGAGCAGGTACTCGCGCCACCTGTAGCGTTCGCCCTCGACGGTGCAGCCGCGGATGGTGAAGCCGATGCAGATGACGCGGTTTTGCCGCAGCGTGCCTTCGGTACCGAGCGGGATGTAGGGTTCGATGGGCGGTTTGGGCGCGGGACCGAGGGCCTTCAGGGCGCCGTTGGCCAAGTCGCTGGCCATACCGCAGTAGCGACAAACGACGCGTTCGGTTTGTCCTGGAGTAACCAGCGGGAGATTGCCGCCGCAGTTGGGACACGCAACGCTCGTGACTTTCGCTTCGGCGGCCTGCACCTGTTGGCCGGAATCGAGCGCCATGATGGCTGGGTCGATCTGGCGTCCGAGGTAGAGCTTGGGCGGGATGTTGCGTCCGTCGCCGTAATCGAGCGTGCCGAAGGCGCCGTTTGGCCCCGCGATGTCGACAAACCCCGTGGGCAAACCCGGCTGCGCCACCGCTGGCAGCTCGCCTTCACCCGAAACGACACGCCGTTGTCCAACTTCGGCAACCGTCCAAGCGCCGTACTCGCCAAGCTGAATCGTCTGGCCTGGGCGGAGCGAGTTGATCGCAGGTAGGCCCACGGGCGGAATGGGGAACTCGGTCGTCGAGTACCACCGGCCTTGAGCGCTTGCGACCCAGCACCATTTGCCGCTGTTCGGAAACGCGATGAAGAACTCTTGCCAAGGGGCCCCGGGGGCACTGGCACGATCGAGTTGCACGCGGCCGTCGACGACGAACGGCTCGGTGCCGTTCCATCGGCCCGTTGCGCCGAGCGTCAACGGAGACGGAATGTCGACGAGGTCGGCCATGCGGCCGACAGCGACGAGGTTGCGATCGGTGCGTGCGACGACGAAGTTGCAGCTTCGGCAAACCTGCGCCGCGGCTCCGGCAAAACGAAACGTGATCGGAGCCCCGCACGACGGACACGCCGCCTGGCGGTCGAACGGGTTAGTCACAGCCTGCGATGTTAGCCCGGAATCGTCACCCGTGGCGGGTCGATCGACCGAAGGTGTAACAGTCGGCGCACTTCTGCCGAAAAGCCCGCCTCGAACAACAGGCTCACCCGCCACGCCCTCCTAGTGCTACGAAGGCGCCGGATGCCGCTGCCGCGTCGCCTGATTCAGCCCGCGCTCCTGGGCATGGTAACCGTGATCGCCACGTCGGGGCTCGTCTACGAGCTCGTGACGGGAACGCTCGCCAGTTACGTGCTCGGTGATTCGGTCACGCAATTCAGCTTGGTGATCGGTCTGTACCTGTTCGCCATGGGGATTGGCTCGTACCTGTCCAAATTCCTCGAAGACAGGCTCCTCGAGCGGTTTGTCGAAATTGAACTTTGTCTGGCGCTCGCAGGTGGTTTGTCCGCACCGCTGCTGTTCAAAGTTTACACGGCGACCGCAGCATTTCGTCTCGCTCTTTACGGCATCGTGCTGCTCATCGGGACCCTGGTTGGCTTGGAAATACCCCTGCTCATCCGGCTCCTGCAATTTTCGTTGGACCTCAAAGAGCTCGTCGCCCGCGTCCTCACACTCGACTACATCGGCGCGCTCATCGCGAGTCTGCTTTTCCCATCGCTCTTGCTCCCACGGCTCGGCGTGCATCAGACGAGCCTCTTCTTCGGCATCCTCAACGCCATCGTCGCGCTGCTCGCCACGTTTCTGTTCCCACTCGACCGCTCGGTGGCGATTCGATTGCGCGCGCAGTGTGTCCTCATCACTGCGGTTCTCTGCGTCGGGTTTGGCTTGGTGACTCGCTTCGTGGATCGATCCGAAACGCTCTATTTTGGATCGCCGATCATTCACGTCGCGCAGTCGCCGTACCAACGCATCGTCATCACGCGATCCCCTCGAACGACGCGCCTGTTTCTCAATGGAAACCTCCAGTTTTCCTCGGATGACGAACAGCGCTACCACGAGGTGCTCGTGCATCCGGCGGTCGCGGCGCTCGGGCGCGACCCTCGCACGGTCATGGTGCTCGGCGGTGGTGACGGGCTCGCTGTACGAGAGCTGCTCAAGTACGAATCGATTGAACGCATCGTGCTCGTGGACCTCGATGCAGCCGTGACGGATGCGTTTCGCAACTTGCCGGTCGCGCGCGAGCTCAATGGGGGCGCGCTCGATGATCCACGCGTGACCATTCGCAACGAAGATGCCTACAAGTTTCTCGAAGAAGCGCGCGAAGCGTTCGATCTGGCGATCGTCGACTTCCCCGACCCTTCGAACTACGCCGTCGGCAAACTGTACACCGTCGCTTTTTACAATCTGTTGCGTGAACGTTTGTCCGTTCGAGGCGTCGCCGTCGTGCAAGCGACGTCGCCGCAATACGCTCGTGAATCGTTTTGGTGCATCGTACAGACACTCGAGTCGTCGGGGTTTCACACGGCACCGCTTCACGTGTACGTCCCGAGCTTCGGAGACTGGGGGTTTGTCCTCATTGGCGGCGACAATCTCTCGCCGCCAAGCTCGCTGCGCATCGATCCCGCGCGCCTTCGTTGGCTCGACGCGGCGGGGTTGCCCGAGCTGTTCCGCTTCCCGCGGGACATCGGTCGCGTCGAGACCGTGACGAACCGATTGAACGACCAGAAACTCGTGTCGATCTACGCGCGCGAGTGGGGCGTGTTCACGCGCTGATGGACCGTCGCGCTTTTCTCACGGCGCTTGCTACCGGCTGGGCGATCGACGCTGCCCTTCCCGACCGCAAGCCCATGGGTGGACGGATCATCGGCGCATCGCATGGCGTGGGACACCTTCTCCGGGACGGCGCAACGGCCAAGACAAACGATGCACCGGACGAAGCCGACGTGGTCATCGTGGGCAGTGGGATCGCAGGGCTCTCGGCTGCATGGCGTCTTGCACCGGCGGCGCTCGACGTGCGCGTGCTCGAGCTGGAATCGTTCGTCGGTGGAACGAGCACGTGGGGCGATGATGGAGCGCTAGCGTATCCGTGGGGCGCGCACTATCTGGCCGCGCCAAACCCGGAAGCACGAGCCGCCCTGCGGCTGCTCGAACAGATGGGTGCCCTCGTGGGTTGGGACGCCGCCAATCGTCCCCAATTCGATCCACGTCTGCTTTGTCACGCGCCTCAGGAGCGCCTGTTCTACCGCGGTGCTTGGCATCAGGGTCTCACGCCGCAAGACGAGCTCGATGATCACGATCGTGAAGACATCGAACGTTTTCAGGATCTCGAACACGAGCTCACGAATCGAAGGGGACGAGACGGAAGGCCCGCGTTTCAGATTCCGCTCGCATTCTCGTCGCGTGATCCGGACTTGCTGGCGCTCGATCGCATCGACATGCGGACATACTTGGAGCGCGAACGATTCACGTCGCCGTTTCTCCGCTGGTATGTGCGTTATGCGTGCTTGGACGACTTCGGAGCCGAGCCGGAGGAGGTCTCCGCATGGGCAGCGCTGCACTACTTCGCGGGACGAAAACTCAAGACACCCGAGCTCGAAGGTAGCCACTTTCTCGTGTGGCCCGAAGGCAACGGCAGACTCACCAAGGCGCTTCTCGAGCGATCGAACGCATCGATCAAGCTCGATGCACTCGTGACGGCGATCGAGGTTCTACCGGACAAACATGTCGAAGTTCAGTGGGTGGATGTGCGGCAGAAGCTCACGCGTCGCACGCGAGCGCGCGCGGTCGTGCTCGCATCGCCCGCGTTCGTGACGCGACGGATTTTCCCTCGCGCCTCGGAGCGCTTGCCCATACGCACGAGTTCACCGTGGGTCGTGGCGAACATGCATGTGACGCGACCGATCGATCCGAACATGGCGTGGGATTCGGTGCTGTATGACGCAGCAGGACTCGGTTACGTCGACGCGCGGCATCAGCTCACGGAGATGTCGGAACGCACTGTGCTCACGTATTACCGAGCGTACGGAGGGCCAGACGTTGCTGGGGCACGAACGTCGCTCTTGCGCGCTCCATGGACGCAGCTAGCGGACGAAGTGTTGCGAGATCTGCACCCTGCGCATCCTGATCTGCGCGAGCGGATCGAGCGCATGGACGTGTGCGTATGGGGACACGCGATGCCTCGACCACGTCCGGGCTTTCTGACCGATCGACCCTTCGAACCGACGTCCCTGCTCGATGATCGCGTTGCATGGGCACATGCCGATCAGCCAGGCATGGCGCTCTTCGAAGAGTCGCAAGCATCGGGCGTCCGGGCTGCAGAGGCGCTCGCATCGGCGCTTGGAGTCAAGCTGGGTCCGACGTGGTTGTGAACGTGATGTAATTTAATTTACATCACCTAGCTACTAGCTCGATTTTATTGGGGATTTTGGTGGGCTACGAGCCACTTGGGGGATGGTTGCGGAGCTTGCTCGGAGGAAAGTTTCGCGAACTGTTCAGCAAACTTGCACGCGAGGGGTTCACCTCGTCTACTGTTCGGCCATGCGAACCCGGTTCGCCGGGATGACCGACGTAGGCCTGATGCGTGAGCACAACGAGGACAACCTCCTCGTGATGCCCGAGTACCATGTCGTGGCAGTAGCCGACGGGATGGGTGGGCATCGATCTGGTGACGTAGCAAGCCGACTGGCAGTCTCCACCCTCTCAGACTTTTTCTCGGTAACCGTTGGGCGTGATGGCACGTGGCCATTTCCTGCTGATCCGAACCTGACGGAAGAAGAAAACTACATCGTGACGGGGCTTCGCCTTGCGAACCGTCGCATCTTCGACCGATCGCTGAAGACGATGGCGGACTTCGGGATGGGGACGACGATCGTGACGGCGATGTTCGACAAGACCGCGGCGCGCGTAACGATCGGCCATGTCGGCGACAGTCGTTGTTACCGCATTCGTGGTGAGACGATCACGCAGCTCACGCGGGATCACTCGCTCATCAGCGATGCGCAGCACATGGCGCCGTGGATGACGGCCGAAGAGATCCGACGGCTTCCGCCCAACGTGATCACGCGAGCGCTCGGGATCCGCGAAGACGTGCTCGTCGACAAGATGACGGAAGATACCGACGCCGGAGACATTTATCTTTTGTGTTCGGACGGTTTGTCGGGGCTCGTGAAGGATCCCGAGATGCGGGACATCGTGCTGAATGCCGCGTCGCTCGACGATGCATGCCGGCTGCTCATCGACCGCGCAAACTTTCACGGCGGATCGGACAACATCACGGTCGTTCTGGCGCGAGTGGAAGAAGACGAAGCGGGCTGAGCGTCTTTCATTGGCACTCAAACGAAAACGGCAACGAGCGCTTCGTTGCCGTTTTTTTATGTCGATCGATCTCAGAGAACGAAGTGATCGCCGAGCTTCATGACCTCGAGGTTGACGCCATCGAGCGCAGCGCACTCCTTCTCGACCTCGGCCTGGAACACTGGCTTGATGTGGTAGAGCAGCGTAGGCAAATCCTGCGGTGAGCGCAGTTTCTTGAGGTCCGCGTGAAGGGTCTGCGGCGTGTGATGGCCGCTGACCGTGGCAAGTCGCTGTTCGCGATTGGGAAAACTGACTTCCATGAGCAGGCCGCGCAGCGACGGTTGTTCTGCGAGAACTTGCCACAAGCGATCCGTGGGACCGGTGTCGCCGCTATAGGCGATCGCGCCCGTCTTCGTTTCGACGACGAACGCGGCGGACTCGATCGTGTGTGACACGAGGACGGCGCGCACCGAGCAACCCGCGATCGACAAGGGTTTTTCCGGGTCGAGCTCGACGTAGCGAATCGTTGGGTGCTGCGGCGTCGGGATGACGGAGAAGTCGGGCCAGAGCTCGTTGTTGAAGAAGTGTTTCTTGAGAATGCGGATGGTCTCTCGCGTGCCTGCAATGAGCAGCGGAGGAGCGGCCACTTGGCAACGATTGTCAGCGAGGGTCGCGAGATCTCGGATGTGGTCGAGATGCGCGTGGCTGACGAGGCATGCTTCGAGTTTGAGTTGCTCGGAAAGCTCGAGGCCACTCGTGAGCGCACCGGCATCGATGGCGAGACGTTCGTCGAGAATGAACGCGCTCGTACGATGTCGAGGAGTTTCGCCGCCGTGGCAACCTATGACGCGCAAGTCCACGTCGTCAGCCTTCCCCGCCGATGTTATGCGGCATTTCAAGAAATTCGACGAAGTCCTGCAGTCGCCCCACATCGGCAACGAGGATGCCGTCGGCTACTTCGTTCGCAAGACGTAGCCTGCGCAGACGAGTCATCACTTCGACCGCCACAGCAGCTTCGACGCCAACATCGCGGGCAAGCTCCTCCGAGCTCGTACGAATCTTGATCCCACCTTCGGTTGGCTCTCCAAACGCATCGGCGTGACGCGCAAGCGCAAGCATGATGCGAGCCTTCGGATCGCGATGCATGAGCAATTCGATGAGCGCGTCGGCCGCATCGATGCGCTTGGCGAGCTTCTTGATGAGGCGCATCGCGATCTCTGCGCTGCGCGTCACCATCGACTCGAGCGTCTTGGCTTCGATGACGAGACACCTTGCATCGGACACGACCGTAGCCGTAGCGACGCGTGGTTTGTCATTCAAGATCGCCAGCTCACCGAGAAATTCACCGGGCCCGAGAATAGCGATGACTCGATCGACACCGGCAACGTTCTTCGTGATTCGAATGGCGCCGCTTTGAATGACGTACATGTGATCGCCAGGATCGCCCTCGCGAAACAGCACGTCCCCGGCCGAGAACTCGCGACCAAACCGGGAGAAGAGGGGATCCGACATGGACACGAGTTTACTTCCATGCGCGGCGAGTGGCCAAAAAGCGGTCGTTTTCGGACGGTGCGATCGGACAAAAAAGAACCCCCCGGCACCAAAGACGCCAGGGGGCTCACGACCAAGACGGCGGGAACGACGAAACTCAGCCCATGTCGAAGTCGCCCATGCCGCCCATTCCGCCCATTCCGCCCATGCCACCCATGCCGCCGCCACCGCCCTTGGGAGCAGCCTCTTCCTTCTTCGGCTTTTCCGCGATCAAGGCTTCGGTGGTGAGCATGAGAGCCGCAACGCTCGACGCATTCGCGAGCGCGTGGTGCACGACCTTGGCCGGATCGATGACACCCGCGGCAAACAGATCCTCGTACGTGTCGGTTGCAGCGTTGTAGCCGAACGTGCCTTGGCCTGCGCGCACCTTCTCGACGACCACGGTTCCATCGACACCGGCGTTCATCGCGATGTTGCGCAGCGGCGCTTCGCAGGCCTTGCGAACGATGCGCACACCCACGTCGCGCTCGTCACCGAACTTGAGGCTGTCGAGCGCCTTCGAAGCTCGGAGCATGGCAACGCCGCCACCGACGACGATGCCTTCTTCGACGGCCGCACGAGTCGCATGCAGAGCGTCTTCGACGCGCGCCTTCTTCTCCTTCATCTCGACTTCCGTCGCTGCACCGACACGCACGACGGCAACGCCACCAGCGAGTTTGGCGAGACGCTCCTGGAGCTTCTCACGATCGTAGTCGCTCGTCGTCTCCCCGATCTGCTTGCGAATCGATTCGACGCGTCCCTTGATCGCGGTCTTGTCGCCAGCACCGTCGACGATCACGCAGTTGTCCTTGTCGATCTCGACGCGGCGAGCGGTGCCGAGGTCGCGAATCGTCGCGCTGTCGAGCTTCTGGCCAAGGTCCTCCATGAACGGCGTCGCGCCCGTCAGGATCGCGATGTCCTTGAGCATTTCCTTGCGACGATCACCGAAGCCAGGTGCCTTGACGGCAGCAACCTTCAGCGCGCCTCGAAGCTTGTTGACGACGAGCGTTGCGAGCGCTTCGCCTTCGATGTCTTCGGCGATGATGAGAATCTCGCGGCCTTGCTTCACGACCTGCTCGAGCAGCGGAAGCAGATCGGCCATCGCCGAAATCTTCTTCTCGTTCACGAGGATGAGCGGGTCGTTGAGCACCGTCTTCATCTTCTCCGGATCGGTGACGAAGTACGGCGAGAGGTAGCCACGATCGAACTGCATGCCCTCGACCGTCTCGAGCTCGGTCGTCATGCGCTTGTTCTCTTCGACCGTGATGACGCCTTCCTTGCCGACCTTCTCCATGGCGTCGGCGAGGATGTTGCCGATGTCCGTGTCGCCGTTGGCGCTGATCGTCGCGACCTGCGCGATCTGGGCCTTGTCCTTGGTCGGCACGGATTGTTTCTTCAGGTCCTCGAGCAGCGCGGCGACGGCAGCATCGATGCCGCGCTTGATGTCCATCGGGTTGTGCCCAGCTTCGACCAAGCGCAGACCTTCGTTGTAGATGGCTTGCGCGAGCACGGTGGCCGTGGTCGTGCCGTCGCCCGCCTTGTCGCTCGTCTTCGAGGCGACTTCGCGGACCATTTGAGCTCCCATGTTTTCGAGCTTCGAGTGCAGCTCGATTTCCTTGGCGACGGTGACGCCGTCTTTGGTCACGACGGGCGAACCCCAGCTCTTCTCGATGACGACATTGCGTCCCTTCGGACCGAGCGTGACTTTGACGGCATCGGCGAGCGTATTGACGCCACGAAGCACGGCTGCACGAGCGCTTCGGCTGTAAACGATCTGCTTTGCGGACATGACTTTTTACCCTTCGCGGCAACGCGTGCCGCACACGAAATCTTTTCAACGCAAACGAGTGTCTCGTAAAACGCGCTCGACGAGAAAGCCGCCTCGGCCTGCTCGGGACGCTTTACGAGGACCACGTCGACAAACTGTTGCGATCGACGTGCCAACTCGAGCGGTCTCAGCGCTCGCTCGAGCGGCAACGTCGATCCAACGTCAGCTCGCGGGTTTCGCGGGCTCGGTGACTGCCAACAGGTCGTCTTCGCGAAGGAGAACGAAGGCTTCGCCGTCGAGCTTCACTTCGTTTCCAGCGTACTTGCCAAACAGGACGACATCGCCGACGGCAACGTCGAGCGGACGGAGCTTGCCGTCCTTCAGAAGCTTGCCGTTGCCCACGGCGACCACGCGCCCCTCAATCGGCTTCTCTTTGGCCGAATCCGGAATGATGATTCCGCCCTTCGTCCGGTTCTCGCTCTCGAGACGCTTGACCACAATGCGGTCGTGTAGCGGCCTGATCTTCATGATGGCTTCCTCGTCGTCGTCTTCGACATGCGGGCGCGAACCCCGTGCGCCCCTGTTGGCCACCGGGGACATCGAGCACCAAAACTTTTGGCACTCTCCTACCCTGGTGGCTAAAACCGGGCGGGAAAATAGATCCCTCCTTTCCATCGTCAAGGTCGGGTCATGCGTGGTTGGTGTTTTTTCTAGACCCTGCGGATGAGGCTGCTCAATCTGGACGAAGAAGTGCTTGACAGGGCCGTCAGGTCGGCTAATTTCCGCGCCCCGTGAGCCACGAAGGTCGCTCCTTCACGGTCCCACGCGATCCTTTTGGGGGATCGTCTAATGGCAGGACGACGGTTTCTGGCACCGTCTATCAAGGTTCGAATCCTTGTCCCCCAGCTCATCGTCGGTTATGCTCCGCGCGTCCGACGATTGTTTGACAACTGGTCCCATCGTCTAGCGGTTAGGACGCCGGCCTCTCACGTCGGTAACGCGGGTTCAATTCCCGCTGGGATCGCTGCCTCACCCCCCGGCCCCCTCTCCCTACGAGGGAGAGGGGGAGTAAAGAGACACCTACAATTCGAACAGCGGCGCTTCTCACGAGGCGCCGTTTTTCGTTTGTGCTTCAACCAATCTCGACGCTTGCGCCAACCGTACGCATTTGAAACAAGCGTTCCATGAAGGCGCTCGTATGCACCGATCGAGGCGTCGTGCTGGACGACTTGCCGACGCCCGAGCTATCCGCCGGCGACGCGCTCGTCAGCGTTCGCGCCGCAGGCATCTGCAACACCGACCTCGAGCTCGCACGCGGGTACATGAACTTTCGCGGCGTCCTTGGCCACGAAGTGCTCGGACAAGTCGCCGCGATGCATCCGGATGACGAACCATTCGGTCACCCGCGAACGAGCGGTGAGCTCGCAGGACGTCGCGTCGTCATGGAGATCAACTGCGCGTGCGGTCGATGCTCGACGTGCCGAAGCGGCGGCCGCAACCATTGTCCCACGCGCACGGTGCTCGGCATTGTCGGGCGCGACGGAGGCATTGCCGAATACGTCCGCATTCCACTCGAAAACCTGCATGTCGTTCCGGACAGCATTGCCGACGATCACGCGGTGTTCATCGAGCCGCTTGCAGCGGCATTACATGCGTTCGACGAAGCACCGCTCAGGCCGGGCGACCGCGTTTGCCTTCTGGGCGACGGAAAACTCGGGCTGCTCATTGGCTTGGCAATGGCGGCCCGCCGAGGCGACTTGGGCCGCGCCATTGCCGTGGGGCGGCATCGTGCGAACCTCGATATCCTTGCCGCCGCGGGCCTCGACGTGGCGCTCGAAAAGAATTTTTCCGAAAGTGGATTCGATGTCGTCATCGAAGCGACCGGCCATCCTTCGGGGCTCGCGCGCGCCATCGAGATCGTGAGGCCGCGCGGCGTGATCATTTTGAAAAGCACGTATGCGGGTGAATCGAATTTGGATTTGGCGCCCATCGTGATTCACGAAATCAAGCTCGTGGGTTCGCGGTGTGGTGACTTTGCGCGAGCCATCGACGTATTGAGCAAAGGTGTCATCGATCCGACGCCGCTCATTGCGGCAAAGTATCCGCTTGCAGATGCGGAACGTGCATTCGCGCACGCGGGAACGCCAGGCGTGATGAAGGTGATGGTCGTGCCTTGAGGTTGAATCAGATACGCGAACGGTGCGAATCACTTCCTGCGATCGGCTATGCTTTACCCGCAAGGTGACGCGTTTTCTTCGCCAGGAAATGCTTGTATTTGTTTTTCCACTCGGCGTGCGGAAATGCCGAGCGATCGACGAGTGCCAGTGCATCGGGAAGTCGTTCGAGCATGGAATCGATGAGTTCGGCTGCTTTTAAGCGCTCGATTTGGCAGTATGCTTCAGCGAACGATAGCCAAATCTTGCGCGTGACGTTTTTCCGCTCGCCCCCCACCGGAAGCATGAGCCCCGTGCTGCCATAAGGTTCTGTGCACAGCAGATCGTATGCCGGCGTCAATGCGTAGCCGCCGTTGGGAGCTTCCATCATCATTAGGTTCTTGAGGTGCAGGTCCCCATTGCGCACCCAATCGGCAAAGACGAATAACCGAAACAGTGCGATTGTCGTCGATGGTCCTCCGTATTGGAGCGCAATCGACGCGCATTCTTCTGCGGTCGAGTCCTCTTTGTTCGTCGGGTCTTTTCCTGCGAGTTGGCAGAAGTCGAAGGCGTGCAGGCGTGGGCCTTTCGCTCCGGCCGGGCGATCAAAGCGCTTCGTCACGTACGCAATGCTGCCATCAGACAGCTCCACCAATCCGTGTTCGGCGACGTCGAGCCCCACAGCGCGAGCCAAACGCATGGTGAGATGCTCGTTTTCATTGATATAAAGATATTGCGGATGCGGCGGCTTGACGATGTGTGTGCTGTCTTTTTCGACGAGCACCAAACGCGTTCCGCTTTCATCGAGAGCCGCAGGGCCTTTGGGTTGATATCCGGAAATGGACAGGCGACCGCTATGCTCTTCCGCCCAGGTCGTGACGGTCAAGCGATCGAAGGCAACGGCAGGGACGTCCGAAACGCCGAACAGCGCGTCTACGCAAGCGCGGTGATAACGTCCGCCTGGTAGATCGGGCGGCGCTTCACCGAGGCATATCCAGCAGGCTGTCGTACGCTCCGTCAATTCGTCTCCTCGGGCAATACCTGCACCGCGCCCATCACGTCTTCACCCACGTGCAGAAGCATGCCGAATCTGTCTGTTTTTGGCAAGCCAAGGCGTCGAGCGGTCTGGTCGAAGATGGAGCCTTCGGGGAGCAAGTTTGCAAAGAATGGATGGAGCGTGTTTGGATCGTCGTACGGCTCCGCGCGCAGCGGTAGGTTTGGTGCAAGCGGTTTCGCGCCAGGTTTTTCGCGGTACGTCTTGTCGTAGGTGAATTTCGTGCCGCCATTGACGGTGATTTCCTCGAGCATGCCGGCAAATTGATTGTGGAGGAAAACCCGCGCACGACGCGGACGACCGACGCTGAGTAGGCGGTGGATGTGGGTGTAAAGGTCGAGGGCTTCGCGCGCGGACTCCTTTACGTTCGCATCATGTGCACGATCAGCGAGGTGGGCGAGCGCCTTCATGTTGCCAATGGTTTTTGCGGCGGCATAACGGGTCACCTCGTCGGACGCGTTTGCTGCAAGCGCTTCGTAAACACTGCGCGCTGCCGAATCATCAGCCCCGAGAGCTCCTGCCGCAGATAAGCGGTTACGTTCGGGCACCGTCGGGCGGAGACCAATTAGCATTTTTTGGCGCGCAATTTCACGCAATCCATGATTGGGACACCTTTGCAATATTTGACGTGCCGCACCAATTGCCGTCCATAGGTCATTAGAATCGAGCAAGATGCGCCAAAGATGCTGCAGTGGTGCCCCACCATGTTTGGGATCGAGTCTAAGCACGTCAATGACTGCCATGGTTCGGGTTCCGCTGTCCTTAATTCGTGGTAGTAACCAAGTGTACTGCGTGGCAATGAATTCCGCTAGCTTCGGCTCATTTACAAGAAAATGAAGACAACGTTGCGCACTCTTAGCGTTTTCCTTTCGCAACCTTTTTGACATCGCCTCGCGTGCAATAATCGGACACTTTCGCCGGATGCCGAAAAGAAATGACCATACATAGGTTCGCATTTCTTCTTGCTGTCGTACGCGAGGCGCAATCTCTTGTAGCGCTTTCGCAGCCTTCTCATTTACGTGCGCGAGGCGCATCAAATCATCGAGGCAGTTGACATCGTGCGTAGCGCCCGCAGCGATTGTGTCCAGTGCATCATCTATGAAACCCAAGCTGAGCAACATGCGCGCGGCCCCTCGACGATAATGAGCCTCGTTGCCGTAGAGGAAATTGCGCAGTATTGTCAATGCGGCCTCCCTCTGCACACCCGCCTTGAACATCGTCCACGCGGCGCGCATGCGTATGTCGGGAGCCGATGCTGACTCCATGAGATGTGAGAACGAGCCAATGATGGGCTCGTCGCCTCGGAATAGCATGCCGGGCGTATGAATTGTACACGCGAGAATATTGTATCGATTAAGTTCCTCATCTTCCAACGCAGCGGCTTCAACCAAACGATTTACTTCTTCTCCGCACCATGCTCCTAACCGTGCCGCCTCACTACAAAGAGGATATGGGGCACTCAAATCTGGTCCGAGCTTTGTTCGGCATACTTCCAGCGCATTCAATAGAACACGAAGTCGATCAGTTCGACCCGCAGCGGCAATCCACAATGGGTATGCCTCGTCGAACGATGAATTTCCCTCATCGATCCTCTTGTCGGTCGCGTATATCAATCGCTCGACATCAGGCCATTTACCTGCGCATCGTCGAAATGGCTCAAGGAATCTATGTGCTGATAACCAATGCGCGGGATCACATTGAATCTCATACTCCAAAATCCCATTGATCTCCTCCGCAAAGTCCCTCACGACCCCCCGCTCCAGACTCCGCAATTCCCCCAACGCCTTGATGCAAAAACAAAGGTACTCGTCCAGCTCCCGGTACACCACCGACCGATCCCCGCCGGGTAACTCCTGCAACACACGCACCACAAGCGTCGGACCTTGATCCACTTCGCGTAGCACCCCGCACGTGAGCAGCAGCGTCTCTTCCCATCCGGGCTCGCGCCAATGCCGAGCAAACCATTTTCCAAGCTCGACGATCCCGCCCGGACGTCCGTGTTTTTCCACTGCGCGGGCAGCGACCAAATATTCCAAAAAAGCGCGGTGGGAAAAACCATAAAGATCCCCGCCAAGCCACGCGAGCACTTCGTTGCGCCCACGTAAATCACCAATGAGCGCTTCTGCTCGCAGCCGTGCAGATTCCGCGGTTTCAGCCCACTTTTCTTCGCAAAATGCTCGCGTAAAATCGACCAGATCCGTTGCAACAATCACATTGCCCGCCTCTGCGCCGCCAGTTTCCATCATGTACCACGCTAGTCGCCGCAAGAACGACAATTTGTCGGGCAGATCAAAACGAAACGACGTGGTGCGATGCGCCAAACCCTTGTTCGCATTCCACTGATGCGCCAATCGCTCCAGGATTCTTTGGTACAGCAAATGCCGCCCCTCGGGCAGTTCCTCGTCCCGATTCAAATAGGCAAGCAATGCGCAACAAAGAGGATTGCCGCACAACATGCGCAATGACGGCGATGCCTCCAGCGCCCACGAAAGCCGCGTACGTCGATGTCGCAATACCTCCGGCTCGTGCGCAAAGACGAGCGCATGCCACGCATCCAAAAATCGATCCTGCTGCGCTTCCGTGAAGTCACGCAACGTGTAAGTCGTAAACCCCGACCCCTCGAAAACGGCCTGCGCGACTTCCGCTCCAACCACGCGATTCGTTACGACCCCGCGGCAGCGAGCGTATTCATCGGCAAGCGCCAGCCCCGAAATCATCTCGGCATACGTGCGCCTCTGCTCCTCGTCAATGACTTCGTCCAGACCATCGAAAAGGAAATAAAGTCGCCCCTGCTTGGCGAGCTCTCGCAACGGTTCGCCCCGTAGATTCAAAAATCGCTCGGCTAGCATTCGGTCGAGATGATCGAACAATGAATACTGACCCGACGCCTTGCGATACGCGTCGTCGAACAGGCGCATATCGATGCGCATGGGAACCAAGTCGTCCGCAAAACCTTCGATTCGTTCACCGGGTACACAAAGTGACAACAAAATCCATCGCGTGAGTGAGGTTTTTCCTGCGCCGGGTGCGCCAAGCAAATACACCCAACCTCGGCTCAGCGCCGTCGTCACCGAATCGGCAAAGCTGCCCAGGGAAAATGCGTCGTCGCGAACGTCGCGCTCGCCGAATGCGTCTTGTTGCACGTCGGAGACCGCAGGCTCTTCTCCGTGCAGCCAATCGCGCGTGCGCTCGTGCCTGAAGTGCCTCGCGGGATCTTCACGCATGACGTCTTGCGGCACGAAAAGCCGCAAGACATCTGTGGCGGTCATCGGCGCACCGAGCACATCTCGCCCGAGCAAATCGCCGACCGTTTGCATCCGCTGATCCTTGACGATGGACCTGCGATACTGCTCCACGAGCGCACTCAAGTCCGCTTCGCGTTTCGGCGCTGCGGCTTGCCCCAACGCGTCCACTCGGTCGAATGCAACGGGAATCTCCACAATGGTTGCAGTCCCAGCCGCATCCGCTCGTGCACTCGGCAAAAATCGACTCTGATCCGGCGCATACGCACGCAATGCGCGACGCACGCCCCCTGCATGGACCTGCAGGAGCTGATAAACATTGGGGACTTCGGCGGGGCGTTGTTCGAGCTTTACACCCAAGCTTCCAATGCCGAAAACCGGCAAAGCGACACCAAGTGCTTCATCCGTTTCCTCGTGAATATCCCCATGGAGCAGCACATTCAGCGAGGGTGAGAGAAGCCTTTTCAAATCCGATTGATCTCGCTTCGTCTCGCCACCACCGCGACGATCGCGCGGGTCGTGATGCATGACGCCTAGGCGCAAGAATCCGCGTTCCTTGTAGGAGCGTAATTTTTCAGCAAACCAGCGCAACTGTTCTTCGCCCAAGTAGCCAAAATGGTCCTCGTGGCTTTCAGCGATGACCGAATTCATTCCAGCGACCACCACACCAAGCTCGGGGTACTCGAACAAGCTCCACGGTTGTTCGTCCGTGAATACGATGTCCCTCTCGCCGCTATAAAAAACTGCGAATGCTTCTTGAAAAAACTTCAGCTTTTTGGCATAAGGCCGCTTGGGCGTTTCTTCGTTTGCGATGCATTCCTCAAAATAGCTTTTACTCAAGCTCCAATTGATATCGTGATTTCCAGGTACGATGACGACACGCCTTGCGGGCAGCTCGAGCGTTTGGGAAAGTTTTTGCAAAAATCGCGTTGCCCTCTCGAATTCCGCCTTTTTGCCATATTCGGCCAGATCGCCACTCACGATGATCAAATCCGGACGAAGCCCCTCGTTCGCTCGCAGCCCATCCAAATCCACGCGCAACCGTTCGAGCAAGCTGTCCTGGCCCCCATCCGAGCTGAACCGATGGTACCTCCCGAAATGCAGGTCCGACAAATGCAGTAGGGTAACGGTGCGTGGCTCGCTCATGGTTGGTCGAGGTTATGGTTGGCGATCGGAACGAGGTTGGCGCTCACCCGCCGATCGAACGCACGGGGACGTTGTATGGAGAACGCGACGAAACACATCGTCTGGCAGCATAGACACGCTGTGCGCGAAAGTAAAGTTTTGCCGGCGGGTCTGCGACGAACGGCCTACCACCGCCAGTACGTCCAATTGGAACCAGTCCAAAGAAATCGGGCCGCCCAATGTTCCGGCTCGACAAGCCAATCAAGTCGACGAAGCTCAACCCTTCACGATCGGTGCTTCAACCTTGCGCACGACGATATCGCGCAAGTGAATTTTGTGATCCGATCCCGCATATGCGAGCATCGTCCCGGTGGGGTCATACGTGACCGTACAAACGACGCACGACGCCTTGATCACCGCTTTTTCTTCGCCCGATGCGACGTCCCACAACCGAATCTGCTCGTCGGATCCGCCAGAGACGAGGGTGTGCCCGTCGGGACTGAACGCAATCGATCGCACGTCGTGTCGATGGCCGCGCAGCACGGCACGGCAGCGGCGTTCCCGTACATCCCAAATGCGTATGGTCGAATCGTCTGAGCCGGTTGCGAGAAGCCCACCCTCCCTATCAAAAACCACGGTGTTGACGCCTGCCTCGTGTTTGCCGAGCGAGTGCACACCCGAAAAACCCCACAGGCGCACGTCGCCGTCCGAAGAGCCCGATGCCAACGTCTTCCCATCACCCGAAAACGCAATGGCCTTGAACTCGATACCCTCCTTTTTGATCACCGCCCAAGGCGTCGCATCATCGAGATGTGCCATGCCTGCGTCGTAAAGCCGAATCTTGCCGTCATCCGTCGCAATCGCCAAAACCGCGCCGCCCGGACCATGCACGATGGATGTCGCGCGCGCGAACGCGAACGAAAGAGCGCTCTCGTTTTTCCACATCGTGATGGTCCGCAAAACGGGGTTTTGCGAGCCTGTCTGCGTCGTGTTCGCAAAGACGATATTGCCATTATCGAACCCCACGATCAGACGAGCGCCGTGCGGCGCGAACGTAACCGCGACGGCCCCATGATCATTTGCCTCTGAAAATGTATGGATCACGCTCGCGGTGCCAACGTCCCACACATTGGCCTTTCCATCATCCGACGCCGACGCGAGCAACGCACCATTCGGGCTGAACGCGATGGCTCTCACCCAATTCGTGTGCCCCCCTGTGAAAACGGCCCGAACGAGCCCATATCGGGCCACGTCGACCCACTCCCTAGCAACCTCCTTCGCGACGTCCAGCGCCCTCTCGGCAGCTTCGTAGGTCGTTGATTCGGCCAATGCGCGCTCGCCTCGCTCGAGCATTGCCACGAAATGTTTTCTGAGCGTATTCGACGAGATATGGTCGTCAAGCCCAGCGCGGACGCTGGCAAGCATTGCAGACGCTTCACTCCGCGCGCCGTCCCGCTGCGGCAACTTGAGCGCCGCCACCTTCGCCTCGAGCTCGCATATCTTCGCCGGTAGGGCCACATAATCAAGGTATGTGCCTTGCGCGATCAGCGCGACAACTTCTTCCCGCAGTACCGTAAGGCTCTCGCGCGGCTCCGCGGGCAGCACGTAACCGTCGAGCGTGTCGCAAAGCGCCGACCACGACCCTTCGACGAGATGCTTGGCCTCGGCTCGCAGCCGCTCCAAAAGCGTGACGACCGCTGCCTCGATCGTGACGAAATCCGGATCAAGACAAACTTTGACGGCAAACCCTGCATCGGCGCGAATCACCCGCTCGAGGCTCGGAATGGCAACGTCCGCGCGCTTCGCTGCGGCCGCAAACTTCGCGTGACTGTACGAGGCAATGAGGAACGCCGGACGAATATCGCTCGCCCGTCGCGCCTGCTCGATCGCGTCATTGTCCTGCCCCTTCAAGTAGTGCACGAACGCGGTGAACATATGCGCGAGCGCAGTATGATAGAGGGAATGGGGCGCCGCGTATTTCGCTGCCTTGAGGTAATACTCGAGCGCCTTGTCGAGATTCGCCGGACGTACATGATAAAGGTATATATTACCAACGAGCTGATGCACCGCGAAGTCGTAACGATTCTTCTCTTCCGACGCGAGCAGGTCCTTCAATGCGTCGTCGTACCAGCGCTGGCGATATGCGAACTCCGCGCGTGCTCGCAGCTCCTTCGCCTGCGTATCGAGCGGGGCTTGAAGCGTCTTCAGAATCGCCTTCAGCGTCTCGTTCTGCTCCTCGAGCTGCCAGACCACTGCGCCGAGGCCCCAATGGAAATCCGACCTGAGCGCGTCGATCGCGCCCGAAACCTCGCCGAGCTTCGCGACGGACGCCGATAAACCTTTTTCGAGAATCTGGCTCATACGGTCTGACGTCATCACGAGCTTTCGCACCCCTTCGTCGAGCGTGCGTGCGGACATGGCCTTCGTGCGGTCGTCGCCGACCTTTTTCATGATCGACCCGAAGTCCTTGGCGAGCGCCGCCCACCCCATGGGGTCCCCCGTGTAGATGCGCGCCGCATCGAGCGCCACAGGCAATGCACCTTCCGCGACACGAGCCACGGCCTGAACGAATTCCTCCCACGCAATGCTATTTCGCGAATACTCGACGGACATGGCAGGACCCTACACGTCCCAGGGTACGTTATCAACGTCTTTGACGATGCGCACGCGGGAACGCGATGCGCACGCGGGAACGCCAGGCGTGATGAAGGTGATGGTCGTGCCTTGACGCTCACCCCGCGACCAACACGATACGCGTCACTTCCGGGGGCGATCCCAATCGAGCGGGCGGACCGGCCGTGCCAAACCCTCGATTGACGTACAATTGCGAGCCGTCTCGTTCGTAACGACCCGCCACGTATCCATACGGCAAAACGAGATCTATCGGGCGCAGCGGCCCCAAACCGATTTGACCACCG
Source organism: Polyangiaceae bacterium (assembly GCA_016715885.1). NCBI lineage: Bacteria > Pseudomonadati > Myxococcota > Polyangiales > Polyangiaceae > Polyangiaceae bacterium. The sequence goes on along the minus strand of JADJXL010000016.1, from coordinate 6,952 downwards.
TGCGTGTGACCACTCAATTGCAGCGCGACTTTACCCGCCGCCTCGGGGAAAAACACCGGATTGTGACACAAGAGCACACGCGGCAAATCTACCGGGACGCGCGAAATGGCCATGTCGAGGTCGGGCCTTGCATTCGGGTTGCGCCTGCGAGCCCACACGTCTTCCACGCCGAGCAGCGCAATGCCGTCCTTGTCGCTGCCAATCACGAGCCCATCATTACGCAATACGCGCGCCCCGCCCTCCTGCGCTGCACCCATCGTCGCGTCGATACCCGAAGACCAATCGTGATTTCCAGGAATCACCACGACCCCGTCACGAGAAAGCGGCGACAACCTTCTCACGAGGCGCCCGAGCATTTCGGCATATCGCGCATTGTTGTCCACGAGATCACCCGTGAGAACGATTTTATCGGGGCGCGCTTTCCGCACGAGATCCTCGGCGGCACGCATTTCGGCTTCGCCCACGTAAACTCCAAAATGAATGTCCGATAGCTGCACGATCGTGTATCCATCGAGCTTTCGAGACATTCCTGGAATACGAATCGGCACCTCCTCGACCGTATAATCCAGCCGGCCAAAAAGTGCCCCATACACCGAGCTGCCCGACCCCAAGACCATGGCCGATCCCGTCACGGCTTGGCCGAGAAAAACCCGCCGCGTGCTCGCCAAAGGATCGCTCGCCAGCACCTCCTGTTTTGGCAGCTCACGAGGCGCGACTTCTGCAGCGTCTTCGTCAATCGGTGCGGACAATGGTACCGGCGCCGTCGCGAGCTCATTCGAATGGGCTGCCGCTTCGCTTTGGCTGGGACGGGTTTTCGTCAATAACAATGGCAAACGAATGCCCAGCTTCACGAGATCCACGAGCAGCAAGAGAACAGTCGTGAGCAGGATGGCGAGCGTAATGGTGAAGGCGACTTGCCCGATCGGGCGGACATGCAGCTTACGCGCGATCAACATGGCCACGATGCTGCCGATCAGGATGGCAATGCCTACGATCTCGGCACGGCGACCAAACCCAAACGCCTGCTTTGCCCTTCGCCCCACGTAAAAACTGGCTGCGACGAGAAGAAGCGACACCAGCGTGAAAAACATACCAAAACGCATGCTCTGCTCGACCTCGAAAGGAAAGCTTAGCACCTCTCGCGCGCTCGGGCTCGGACGTCCGAACCGTTTCGGGCGGTGAACACGAGCGCCTGGGACAAGGTGCGAAATGTCGCCCCCACGTCGAAATCACCACCGAGATCCGTCATTTGCTTGGCGATTTCATACCGAATTCCCGAAACGATACACCGACATCCGAGCAGCGATATCGCACCGTGAAGGCGCACGAGATGCGCGACCGCGTCCGCATCCATCGATTGGATACCCGTCAAATCGACGATGACGGCTTTGGCCCGTTTTTCAACGACCGCCGGCAACAGTTTTTCCGCCACGATCGTAAACCTCTCCGCGTCCATCGTTCCGATGAGGGGAAGCGCCAGTACGCCATGCCAAACCTCCATCATCGGCGAAGCAAGCCGCCGCAGCTCTTCCTTTTGCTGCTCGATGAATTCAACCTTGCGCAAAAGGCGATCTTCGTTCGTTATGCTCCCATACGTCGTCGCAGCAATTTGACAGGCAAACCCGAGCACCGATACGTGCAAGTCGCTATAGGCATGCGTGCGCATGGCAGCAAGCCCCATGGCCCCCACGCTCGCTGCATTGTACACGATTGGCATCCAGAGGCGCGATTTCACCTGAAATGACCGGCGGCTCTCTTGCGAATTCTTTTGCTGATCCGCAACGACATCCGGAATGTGCAGCGTTTCCCGCGTCCTCATTACACGTCCCGGGTGACGATCTTTGGCCGTGCGCAATGCTGCCGCGCGCTCCTCTTCCGAAAAGTTTCGCGCATAAGGCAAAACCAAGTCGCCCGTACGATCGTCCACGAAATAAATACTCAAATATTCGGTATCGACCAAACGGTCGACGATGGCGATCAATGCCTGCGCGAGGCCGTCAATGTCTTTCGCCAAGGAGATCTCGGCCACGACCATCGACAAAAAGTCGACGAGCGTCTGCGTTTGAGCGTGATCTACGAGCTGTTCCAACGCCATGGGCGTCGTGACTCCAAAATGAATGCGGCGATCGGCGGCTCTGCGAGAAGTCCGCACGATACGCCGATTGCAAGCAGACTCAATCACATTGGCGCGCGGCCCGAGCCACGCCGTCCTTCACCAACACGTCTGACGCACCGCCCATGTCCATGGTATCTCTGCAAGCATGGTCGTCATGCCCGTCCTCGAACGCGTCACGCGCGCCGTGCTCGTTCGCCGAGGCGTCGAAAGCCGCCACATCGACACGCCCATCGCCCGCGTGCACGTGTACGACGCACCCGGCGAAGGCTCGCGCAAACCCGTCGTGCTGCTGCACGGCATCGGCGCATCGGCGTCACCGTTCGCCCCGTTCCTCTCTCGGCTGCGCAAAACGAGCCGCCGCGTGCTCGCCATCGATGCGCCCGGGCATGGTTTGTCCAGTCCACCTCGCAGCACGCTCGACCCCGAACGCCTGTTCGAATCCATCATGCACGTGCTCGACCGCGAACTGCGCGAGCCCGCGCTCGTCGTCGGCTGCTCGCTCGGCGGCGCGATGGCCCTGAAGTACGCTCAGCACGCCGCAAACCGAGTCGCCGGCCTGGTGCTCGCTTCACCGGGAGGCGCGCCCGTTGACGACCCGCACGAACGCGAGCAATTCCTGCGCCTGTTTCAAGTGGAAAACATCCGCGACGCGCACGCGTTCCTCGAAAAACTGCATCACCAAGTGCCTTGGTACGGGCCGCTCATCATCCCCGACCTCATCCAGCTCTTCAAAAATCCGGCCGTTCGTTCCATCTTGCGCACGGTTCGTCCGGAACATTTTTTTCAAGCCGGAAGATTTTTGTCGCTCTCGATGCCCATTCGCGTGCTCTGGGGAAGGTCGGATCGCGTCATTCCCACGTGTTGCCTCGAGTTTTCAAGCAAAACTTGCCCGCGCATACGGTCTTCGAAGAGCCGCATGGAGGGGCATTCGCCACACGTCGACGCTCCGCGCCTCTTCATGGCGGCCATTCACCAAAGCTTGGACGACGCATCAAAGCGTTCCGGTGAATGCTGCGACGCTGACGGCTACGGACAGTTGACGAGCTCTAAAGCGGCGGGAGATTCACATTGTCCGCACGGCAATCGCCCAGCGCAGGCTGTGCCGCCCATGTCCCACCGTGAATCTCGATATCCAATACATTGACCGGCACTGGCGGGGGCGACACTTGCATCCGCGTGGTCCACGTCTTGCCGTCCGGCGCCGTCTCCCAATACAGCGTATTCGATGCCTCGCGAATCCTCCACCATCGATGATCCGTCGGAGAATAAAGGACGGAGCCGAGCTTTGATGAGTGTCGGCAACTTCAACGCCAATTTGAGCTTACCTTGCTCCACCACCATTTCGACGTCGTTGTCGAAAGGACCATTGAGCTGCAAACCCATGTGCGCTTGCGCCGATTCCGGCGGGACGACAGGAACCTCGATGACGATGGAGCTGCCAGTCAGGTCGAATGCGCTGGCCGAAACCAGACCCGCATAAGCTTGGGCATTCGGGACATAGTTAATGACGAACTGCCCGTCCTGCTCGGCAAGCATGCCATCCTGCCCTTCCCAAGAACGGGCCCAGTGCATGCTCCTCGGCTCCATCGGCGAAGTCGTCGGTGAGTGAGCTCATGGGACAATACTTCTGCTTGGGAGCACCTCCGCCATTCAATTTATCGAAACGCACTTCACCCGGACTCGCTTGCCCGGCAGCCGCACCACCGCCGAGCGCGACCTGCACGAGGTCGACGGGAAACAGATCTGCCGTCGGTGTCTGCGCTCGAATGGCCCAATTCTGACCATCGGGTGACGTCTCGAAATACGTGTCGCCACCGCTTTCGCGAAACTGCCAGAAGCGGTGCGACGGGGTCGTATTGAAACTTGGCGAGCTCGGTGTACGAATTTCCGACTTCACGACCAAAAGCAGGAATCCACCCCTCCTGGTAAATTTCGACGTAATTGTTTTCGTCCATGGTGACGACCAAATACGCCCACGCTGAGCTCGACGGATCGGCCGCGCTCGTGACTTCCACCGAGACGAAGTCACCTCGCAAATCGTAATAATGCGTGGATTTGAGGTATCCACCGGATTCGCCAGCGCTCGCCATGGGCAGGCTGACAACGAACTCGCCGCCCGTTTCGAGGCGGTCGCGCCGCCTTAGTCGCCAGCATCCCAGAGCCCACCGAGGTTATTGCCTGAGAAAATCGGCTGCAAGCGCGCTCGTCCCGCCGCAATCGACAACACCTCCGCCCGAGCCTCCGGCGCCTTCACCGCCCATGCCTCCTGCGCCAGCGCCCATTCCACCAGCGCCCCCGGTGCTCGCGCCCATCCCGCCCGTGCCGCCCGTCGTCGTCGGTTCTGCGCCGCCGCTGCCTGCAAGCCTGGGATCATAGTCCTCCCACGCATGGCTGCATCCTACGAGCGGGCTGCCCGCGACAATCATCGCCAACGCTGCTCAATGAACGAGACGCGGCGAATCGAGCAGGGCGCTTTACGAGCGCGTAAGCGTTGATGGCCTTCGATGTGCGCATCATCTGCGCGTGAACATCTCACTTCGGCAGGCCGACGTGATTCCGGAAATCGCACGAGCTGCTACGGCGCGTGCAGCACGAGCTTGCGCACGATAGAGTTGTTGCGGGCCCTACGAATCGCAGCGGCCTGTCTGATCGACACACGACCGACCACGCGTTGCACTCGTCCTGAATCGTCGATGCCTGCACCAGCGCCACTGAATCCGGCATGTCCTTCGGTGCCCTGCTTCAGCCGCCCGCTCAGTGCCGAGCAACCGCGCCTTTGAACGCATCCAAGTCCATCCCCGTCATCTCGCCCAGATCCTCGAGCTTCAGAACAGTCTCGTCACCGCCTGCTCCATTTCTCGATCGACGAGCGCCTGCACACGCGCCGCAAACGCCTCGGGAGAAAGCGTGACCAACCGCGGACGCCCATCGCGAAGCGCCTCGTCCGCATGCACCCGCCTCGCAAACGAAGGCAACGTCTCCTCGGCTTTGCCGCAACCGGAAGGATTCCCGTCAAGTGCGCGAGCGGATGTTTCACGTCACCGAGCGGCGGGGGCCGAATCAGATGATACGTCCCGGGCGATCGCCGTGCGTCGCAGAGGGGTCAGCGTTAAGAGCGGCGACACGCCCTCCGTGTTCCGACAACGCTCGAGCCATCAAGTTACCCGCTCGCGCTTCGGGCAAACGCGCTTTGAATCCTGCAGTGTTTATCGCCGCCGCACGCCTTCGCGCGTGCAGCAACCGATACACCCATGCGATGAACACCAGCTCCTTGCGATGGATCCCGTCCTTCAATCTGTTCGCAGCATGCTCGACGGTCCACGCGGAACGCTGGTGGACCGCAGTGTTCTGCAAGATCGGCGGGTATCATTGTTCGAGCATCGAGCGCGCGTACACGAGCACTGCGGCAGCGCCATCGGACGACAGAGGTCCGCACGCTTCGTAGACGTCGTTGGCGCGCCTGACTGACTGGAGGAGGGTCCGGGGAATGGGGTGCCGGCGACATGTTCGTCCTCCTCATATATTCCGAGCCAAACCGCACGTCCACCAATATCCTGGCATTTTGACGGACGCTGCAATCGTTGGTGGCCAAAACCCACCCGCCGACAAACCCCCTCGACTGGCAAGATCGAACCCCAAATCCTAATGTAATCAATCGCCGCGCTCGCACCTTTTCACGTTCTGCTACGTCCGGGGACAAACATACCGTACTATCCACCACATGAATTGATGCTTACCGTGTATCCCACAGCAATTGGACAAAAACCGTAGGCCGGTCGTTATCGCACCACGAGCAACTACGCACGCAGAGCGACGATACGATTGGAACATTTTTGTATTTTCTGATGTGGCGTGCGCACCCATTCAAGGATGGAGCGACACGGACCGGGCAGAATGCGTTTTGTTCGTCATTCGCAACCCATGCCCTCGGCTGGCGGGGCATAGTCCACCCAGTCGCGAGGTGGTGGTGCGTGTTGTCGATTGTCTTCGGCGGACATCGTCATGCCGAGCGGCAAGCGGTTGCTTCCGACCACCAGCCCCATCCGCTTCCAGCGCGGCGTCATCGTCATGCCATGCAGCTCGCGCGTGTCCTCGAACGGGAGCAGCGGATATGGAGTGCGCCCACCGCGGGTCTTGATGACACGATTGGCAGTTGTTCTGGAGCACGGTGAATACGTCGCAGGGAAAGTCACCCACGGTGGGAGTGGTTTCGCACGACGAACCTCCGCTGCTCGAGCTACCGAGGAACCCGAAGACGTAGCACTCGCCGCCGAGGCAACTCTTCGAGCCTCGAAAGTGGCGCATGCCGTGCCAGCTATCGCGAAGACAGTATGTTAAGCCAGAACCCAAAATTGACGGGAATGCATTCGTCGTGAAGAGCAGCGGGGTGGACACGGAAAGCAGGGGCGCAAAAGACGATTCCGAGGGGGGTCGAACGAACCCCGCGACAGTGCGAAACCGTCGCAGGGTTCGGTGCGTTTTCTGCGCAGCTCGTCACATGAGAGTGAGCTCGTCACATGCAGGTGGGCGATTGCGTGATCGTGCGTGGACAGTGCGTCGCCGCCTGCGTGGCATCCGTCGCTGCAACGGAGAGGTGATAGGTACGGCACTTGGTCGTGTTGTCAAGCCGTGGAACGACGTGTTGTACGGCATCATCGCGCTGGTCCAACCTCACATGACGTCGTGCAACTTGCCGTGGTCCTTGAATCTATTGGGGCATACGACGGTCGCGATGGCGCAAAACCTTCGTAGGTCTTGCTGCACGCTAACGTTTGACAGCGGGGCCAGCGTGCACACAATGCGTCGCCGCATCGCCCGCTGCTGCGCCCGTATGAT
>JADJXL010000014.1 GCA_016715885.1 Polyangiaceae bacterium | reverse complement strand
CGCCGTGTCAAAGACACGAATCACAATGTCCGCAAGCTCTTCCTCGATGCACGTCAGTTCGCGCGCACCAATCGCTCGCATTCTGGGGGCCTTGTCGCAAGGTTCGCGCAGCTTGCCATTGCGAAATGCTTCCCACGCTTCCGAGACTTCGCCATTAATGTTGAGCAGGTACACAGCAACATTTTCGCGCTCAGAGCGTATGCCGTCGTCATCATGAAAGCCCTTGCTCTTTGCGTTCGCATGTGCTCGCTCGGCCCATTCCTTCAAACTGATTGCACCGTATCCCACTCGCTCCTCCAATCGTCACAGCAGCTCATCACGTTTTGCGAGAGTCAGCGCCCTCCGCGAGCGTCGCCCGCTTTGCTGTTGTCACGCATCGAATTGAGGCGGCGCTTCCGGTTCCGGATCGCGTGCCATATCGTCAGGAACATCTTCAGCGTTTTTCGTGACCCGGCCACGAACGCGCACGCATTCGACCATATCACGCCCGCATTTGGTCGTGGTGGGGTAAATCGTGATTTCTTTGCCGGTCCACGCTTCAATGAGCGGCCCGTGCTGTCCTGCGATAAGGCGAGCGTTCGTCTTATTGAGTACGAGCTGCTTGCCGAGCTGCTTGCCCTGTAGCGTCGCCATGGTGAGCACGTTTTTGCGCTCCTTTTTGCCGCCTTGCATTACGAGTACGTCGGATTCAAGGCACACAATGCGCACCGTAACGTCTCGCCCCTTCAGATCAGCCGCCTTGACGTACTTCGTGGGGTACGCCAAATCGATGTGTCCAGTTATTTTTTGCGCGGTCATTCGTCGTAGTCTCCTTCGATGTCGGGCAAGCCATCCGAGATTGCCCAGTCAGGAATACGCAAGGTAAGAATGTTGCCGTTGTCAATGCCAGGCCAAGCGCGGGCCCGTTCGCACTCCTTCAGGCGCGCCACCCAGTCGCGAACCCATCGCGCGCCCGTCTCGATGGTTTCCTCGCTGATATCGTAAACGACAACCTCGAAAGGTGGCGTTTTGCATATTGCAATGCTGTACACTTTGCGACACGGTAGGCCGTTTGCTTGCAGCGCCATTCTATAAAGCGCGACCTGTGCATGGTAAAGCCGACGCGCAAACTCGCGCTCGAATTGCTGCGGATGGTTGTCGCGGGTGCTCTTGACCTCGATCAGATCGCTGTCGGTGCACACGAAATCCAGGCGCGCTTTGAATGGTACGCCGTCGACCTCAAAACGTGCAGTCACCTCGGGACGCCCATTGCGTAGCAGCCGAGAAGCGTGTCGGTGCGCATGAACGCTCGCGCGCATGCCGCGAACGTCTACGGCTTGCTTTGGCGTCAGAATGAGTTCGTCGGCATGGTCCTGCTGAAACGCATTCCATTCCTTCCCACGACGCACGCCAGCGTATTCCACGATCTTGATCGACGCAGGGTCGAGGATGGCCGCATGCAGGGCCCGCCCAGTTCGCAATGCGTCCGAATCAGCAGGGCGAACACGCGAGCGGTAATGCGCGGGGGACCGATGCATCTCCTTGATTGACGAGAAGTGCTCGCCTGGGAGTGCAAGGTATTCGTCGAAGGTGAGGTTGTAATCAAGCATTGCTGTATTCGCGCGCTGGTAGGTCGGGGATGAAGCGGTTCATGACAACGAACGCCGCTCGCGTTTTGCGTCATCGTGGACCATTTCGCAATCACTAAGCACTTCGCGCCAATCGATGCCAGTTTTGTCGCACACGTACACCATAAAAGCGCCGACTGCGCCAATTACCTCAAGGTCATCGTGTGCGGCTTCAATGTTTGTCTTCATGACGTCAACATGGGTCCGCATCTGCTGCGAAATACGTTTACTCACGCCGCCCTTCCCTTCCGCCGCAAGTCGAGAGGCGCGTTTCGTTGTGCTTCGATCCTTGCCAGCGCTGTCGTGAACGGCGTGAGCAGGCCCGAGCGTTTGCCGGACTTGCTGCCGGATCGAATGACCATCGGGCCGCAAATGTTCTCGAGGTAGTCGACAAACGGCCCACTTGCCAGCGCGTTGGCACGCCCCAGGATGCGCTTTGCGTTCTCGATGGTGTACGCGCGAGAATGGTCCCACCAACGTGAATACTCGGCAGCGCACGCAATGCATGACGCGACAACGGACGTAGGCCCGTCGAACACGTCGAGCTTGCAAACGGTGCCAGTGTCGGCGGTTCGCCCTGTATTCAAAGCGCACGCGCACCAGGCGCAACGATAACCGCCACGGCGAAGAACGGCGCTGATGAGATCAGGTTTCATCGCTCGCCCTTGCGTTTTCGGCTTTGATTCGCGCAATCCTCAACTGGTCACGGAAATGCTGTGCCGCTTCGTCCGCGCGCGCGAATTGCTCACGACGCACGTCCGTCAACGCATCAAGCAGCGGCACAAGCGATTCCAGGTCATCAACGGTGGCGTCATCGCCACACGGTTTGTCTTTGATGGCACGACGCAGCACGTTTGCCTCGTGCGCCAATTCGGCATGGCTCATGTTCGCGATTTGCATAACTTCTCTTATCCAACGGGGGAACGGGCGGGAATTGAACCCGCGACCAACGCGTAGGGTCCCGGGAATCGCTTCAGGCTTGCGCCATCTCCCGGCCGTGTCCGCGCTGCTCTACCACTGAGCTACCGTTCCCACGACTCCAACAGCGCGCACGAATTTCAAAGGGGGGGACACTGCACGCTGTTGTTATCGTCGCCCGACGAATTCGAGCGGGAGAATGCGCCGGATTTGAACCGGGTCGGCAAGGAGCAACCGACTACCATGCATGCGCGGGATCGACTCCGCGCCCACATCACGCATTCTCATGCACCCCAACGCCGTTGCATTCTGCGGGATAGACTTGGCGGCGCAGAGGTTGGCGACCGAATGTCGCCGGTGGAGCTGACGGGAGTCGAACCCGCCTACCGTTCCCATCGGCGAGCCACGTAAAGCCCCGCGGTCACACGACGGTACACAGCCCCAAACGCGCCGGCAGTGAGTCCAGCGCCTATCCCGTTATTGTGTAATGCGTCAACGCTAAGCAGCCTCCTTTCGATAGTGGAGCGTCGAGATACGAGCTCGAGTCAGGCCCGCGGAGACTCCCCGCTTCCTGCGCTCCAACGACGGTTTACGATACCGCCAAACGCCGCATTCGTCGGACGCGAGCGAGCGCGCTGGTTGAGCGGGTGTCCTGCGAATCGATGCGCAGCCGTGGATTGGGCTGATGAACCCGTCACGCGCACACGTCATCCGTTTACAACCGCCTCCGACTATGACCGCGCAGTATGGAACCCACGCACGGTCAACAATTCGCAACAGGGCCCGCCCGTTGCGTCCACCAAGGCTAGGCCGTGGTGGAACTCTTTTGACGCTCGTTTCGTACGCGTCGTTCATGTAGCAGTTCGTCCGCACGCATTGCCGCGACCTGTGGCGACAACAACGCGCGCCGAATTTCGCGACCGGACGGGCCACCGTAAAAAACGTCATCTACGGGGGCACTTATGGCGGCAATCGCAGCCGCGTCCCAAAATCGTTGCTCATCCTCAGTCACTTGGACACCTTGCGGCGCGTGATCTTCTTTCCGCGCGTCTTTTTGACCAAAGCTTTGCGCAATTGCGACGCCTTGGCCCTGCGCACTGATCGGTTCGGTTGGCGCGAAACGTTTTCATTCGGGATTTGGATCACGGCCTCATTCATCACGGTATCTCCCAAGTCGATGTTTCTTGTCGAATGCGCGCTGGCCAAGACGGATCACTTCGCCAAGGATGTCTTGTTGTCCGCGCGCAGTATTTTTGACGCGGCGCCTCATCCAGGCGCGTTGCTTCTCAGTCGGCGCCTTGCGCCATCGACGTTCCGATTCCGTCACGAACGCACCTTGGCCCTTTCGGCCCCAACAGACAAGACTAGTAATTATCTTTTTTCTCCGTAGAATAGGCCGCTTTACCAACGAGGTTTGTCCGTGGGAAACGTTGCGGCATATAAGCGACCAGACGTCAAGGGAAAACTTTTGCTTGCGTTGCGCGAGGGCAAGACGCGTGTCGAGGCGGCTGGTGCCATCGTGACGCCGGCCAAGACGCTGCTTGGATGGATCGAGCGTGATGACGACTTTCGGCGCGAGGTCGAGGACGCCGAGATGATCGGCCGCGCGCTCGCAGAACAACGTGCGGCCGAGGTCAAGCTTGTTGCGCGCGACGAGAAGACCGGCGCCGATCGATGGCGAAAGCTTCGAGAGGATGCGGTGAAGTTTGGCGGCGGCATGCTCGGCTTTCTGTTCGCCGTGGAAGCACGACTTGCCGCGCGTCCAGGTGCGCACGCGTTCTCGCCGTATCACCGTTGGATGTTGACCAAGTGGTACGAGAGCGGAAAACCCGTGCTGCTCGCGTGCGAGGGGCGCGGAGCAGGCAAGAGTGACACGCAAACCGCCGTCGTCGTGACGGAATGCATCTTCGCCGATCGCAACGTACCGCCGGGAGAAACGTGGATCTGGCCGTACCTGTCCAAAGACATGAACGAAACCAACCTGAAATTTGGGCCCCTCGAAAGCGCGCTCAAGGCGGTTGGTCTCAGCAACTCCGATCTGAAGATCCACCGACGAAAGGACGGGCGCAGCGAAATCGGGTTCGAGGATGCGAAGGGACACCCAATCGAGGTGCGCGTTTACCCGAACACGAAGGATGCCTTGCGCGGTCCAACGTTGTGCGGCGGAACGAACGACGAAGAAGCGTTCTGGAAAGCGGACAAGGATCTCGGCACGTCCACTGCTGACGATGTTCTGGATGCGATGGCAGGCGCGTTTCGTGGCGACGCAAAAGAAAAAAAGCACATGCGCATTTCGTCGGCGAACACGATCGACGCGACGCTCATACGCGACATCGAAGCAGGCGATGACGACTTGCACTTCGTCGCGCGCCTTGGTCCGTTCGTCGCCGACGCGGTCGCCGGATTCGAGCTTGTCGCTTCGCGCCTGGTTTCAGAAGGACGAACCGACGACGCTCGCACGATTCGACAGTGGGCATCATCGTTGACCGAATCGAGTCCGTGGATTCCGAGTTGGGTCGGCAACCCGACGCACGACGTTTGGGGCGGTTTCCTTCGCTTGCGCAAACGCGTTGCGAAGTGGTTGCGCGAGAACGGTAGCAAGCCTAGCGACGGCGCCGAGGAAGGCGATTACTTTGAGCCCCAAACAATTGACCGCGCAGTGCTTACGGTGCGCGTCGTCTCGCGTGAAGTCGATGGACGGTTCGCTGCCATCGACACAGGTGCCAAGAAAAACCCGAGCGCGTTGGGCATCGTCGAGCGCGTCATTCACGAGGTTCGTCTGGGAACATCGGCGCGCGAAAGACGCTACCAGTTCAGGCCGTTGGTGCTCAAACAATGGTCTCGTAAGCCTGGCGGGCTGCCTCTTGACTTGCGCAATGTCGTGCTCCCGGACATGGCACGCATCATTCTTGCACACGGATGCGTGCCAGCGTGGTGGTCGGACGGGTGGGGTGGCGATGCTGTCGAGATTGTTGGCGCCGAAAAGGGCATCGAAACGAAGTATGTCGACACCGCTCGTGCTACCGCGCAGATATACGAACCGATTGACGTGGCGCTTGCGCACGACCCGTGTCCGATTGTCCTATCCGGATGCGAGAACATCGAGCAAGCAGTGGCGCAGCTTCGGCAAGTGCGACGCGGAAACGACGGCAAGGCAATCGTGGCGCATCATGGGACAGGGCACGGCGAGCTTGGCCAAGTCCTCGCGCGAGCTCTCGCGCATGCGGGTGTGGGAACGTCACCACCGGATGAGGCGCTGGACTTCGAGTCGTTCGGTTCCAACAGGGGCGACGGCTGCTCAGGCGGTTCGCGCTACGAATAGAGGGCAAACCGTAAAACCTTACGGCGGCGCTTGACCGCTCGTCGCGGACGTGTCAAGCGTCGAACGTTCCGATCGTAGGGGCACTTTGCCCCCGCCGCTCCTCCCTGCGGCGCCTCCATCGGTCGGAACGCCTTCTTGGCCAAACCCGCCCGTGCTACCCGCTCTGCATCCGTTCGCGACACCCGCTACCACGGGCGCGAGTCGGCATACGTGCGCAAGGGTGGCGCGGTATCCCCGACGGTCGTCACGCTGCCGTCGCGAGCCTCGAACGAGTACACCGCAAAGCGCCGGCGACAAGCTATCGATGAAGCGCACGACGGGCGGTTGATGCTCGGCGCCGATCTTTGGCGCGCGTCACTTGTCGAGTTTGGCACGTCAAGCGGTATCGCATCGACAATCTCACACGGGATCCTTGGCTTGCCGCTGAACCTGCAAGGCGACCCGGAGCAGGTGTCCGCGCTTGTCGATTGCGACAACACGCCCGGCGATTTCGGACTCATGTTCCCGGAGTCAGAAGCCGCGAGCGTTTTTCTCGATGGAATTGGCTTTGGCGCGGGCATCGGGCAAATGCTCGAACCGAAAACGCGCGAGGTTGGCGATCGACTTATCCCGCGCATGCGCTGGTGGGATCCGCGCTGGTTGCGACAGGACCCGAATTCGCAGGCGTGGTATTTGATGACGCGAGACGGCGAAGTCGAGATCAAACCGGGCGACGGCGAATGGGTACTTTTTACGCCCTATGGCGACGTCAAATCGTACACCAAAGCGCCTTGGATATTTTCGACGCTCGCATTCGTATTCGCTCGCGACGCCGCATTCGACCGACAGCGACATTCGGAAGTGTGCTCGCCGGTTCGTGTGATGCGCGCCGACAAGCCAACCACGTCGCAATCACGCGCCAAAGCCAAGGCGCTACTCGAACGAATGCAGCGAGACAACCGTTTCGTGCTCCCCGAGCAATACAAGTATGAATTGATCGAAAGCACTGGCAAGATTGCCGATATTTATCAGGCAATCATCGACTGGGCTGGCAAAGAGTGGGCAATTGGTTGGACAGGCCAAACCGTTACCACCGAGGGCGGCAAGGGGTTCGTTACGGAAGGAACGATTCACCAACGCATCGCACGCGACAAACTCAGGTTTTACGCCAAGGTTTGGTTTGAGTGTCTGCGAACGCAATATCTGACGCATTGGGCTTGGCAAAACTTCGGTTCATGCCATCCGCCGACGGGAGGGTATAACGTTGACCCGCCCGAAGATATCGCCGCAAAAGGCACGGCACGTGGTCAATGGGCGCAGGGCATTATCCAAATGAATGCGGCGGCAAAGGAAATCGGTGGCAAACTTAACGCGCAATGGGTCATCGAGGATGCCCAAAAACAAGGCGTTGTCATTGATATGCCGGACATTCCGGACCTCGACGATGAGGGCACGGAAAACGACTTGCCGACGCCTGGTTATGCTGAGCGATGTGCAGCAATGTTGAACGAGGAGCCTGCCGAAGAACGATGCAGGCACGGTAACCCAAACTCATGCCGCGACTGTGGCGTTCGTCGTGAGGACATCCGCATCAAAAACGCT